>NZ_JAUBUI010000050.1:0-48032 GCF_036705385.1 Microcoleus sp. B3-A4
ACTGGAATCATAATGAATCCTCCTGTATTTATTGTTTTAAGCACTGCATAGCCTTAACTGAACTGTATTGCATTATAATCCGCTCTGAGACGAGTTCTTTCAGCATCAATTAGGTAGCGGTGCAGTTCTACCGGAACTCGATTAGTGCGAGCGAAGCGTTCCCCAAAAGCAGCGATAACGGCTGAGTGTCGGGAATAGGATAGTCCTTCAGCTTCTAAAAATGCTGTGGCGATATAAAACATTGAATAATAAGCACGGGAAGTGGCAAATTCAGGAAAACCGGTGTGGTTCAATTCTCTCGCTGCTTGTAAACTTCTACTCGCTTTATCCAGTAGTCTTTGTTGTTCTGGAGTCATATCGCTAACCCGTCTTGACGAATGTTGCGGAAGAAACCATTATTGTGCTGATAAAATTGCTCATCAGTGGCAAATGCACAGCTAATCAGCACATTATATTCTAAACATAAGTCGGCAATTAGAATACTAATTCTATCGCTTTCTTGAGAGTAGTTAAAGGATTTTTTGAGAACTATTAAGATATCTATATCGGAGTCTGGTCTAGCATCACCTCTCGCTTGGGAGCCAAAAAGAACAATTTTGTCTAATTGTTCGCCGTAAAGTATTTTGAGACTTTGCTTAGTTTTGGTGACAATTGTTTGGATTTTTTTATTCATATTACGCGCTCGGTTGTATTTAGATAATTCATGTTATTGAATAATTATATTATACTAAAAAGGGGCTCGCCTGCGCGTTGAGAAAAAGACATAAAGTGCGATCGACCTTTCTAGACAAAAAATACGATCGCACTCACAGTCTCAACCAAAGATCGCCCCTCTCATTCCACTGATGGCGATCGCCCCATCACCTATAATTTTAATTAACATCCTGTCCCTCCCTTAAGCATGGCTGGGGGACAGGATGAAAGGGGAAACGAGACTTAAAGCGATCGATAAACGCGATAGTTAATTTCAGGGAAAATATTATCAATCTCCTCAACCTTCTCCAACCAACCCGAATCGACTTTCCCTTCTTTCACTTCATCGTAAAGCTTGTGAAAGCGCATTAAGTGCGATCGAGTCCGCCGCACTGCATAGGGCACCATCGTTCCTGTACGCATGATAAATGCCCAGTCTGAAGATTGAGCTAGCAGCACTTCCCGCGCCGCCTGGTTCAAAGCCCGCCACTGCAATTCATCCGCAGGTTCCATGCTTCCCAACTCAATCATCCGTTCCGCTGCTTTGTGCAAGTGCGGGTAAATCCAAGCATTGGTATCGTTGAGCCAATATTCGTGGAAACCCCGGAAACCCCAACTAGACTGAGACGGGCGGCAGACTTGCTGAGTCGGATTTCCCCGCAAATAATCGGCTAAGTGCGTCATCTCGTAGGTATTTTGGTCGTACCAACTCTTGCGGAACAGGTAATCTAAGAACCAAGGCCCTTCGTACCACCAGTGACCGAAAAGTTCGGCGTCGTAAGGCGAAACAATGATCGGCGGACGCTGCATAATGCCGTTGAGGTGTTCGACTTGGCGTTCCCGGTTAAAAGCAAAGTTGCTGGCGTGTTCGGCTGCTTTTTCCCTTGCCCAGTAAGGATCGTACAACTGTTTATCGCCTAAACCCAATCCGCGACCGGTGATTTTGTGATATTTAATCCCGGTATTTTTCCGCTGGCCGTTGGGCATGATGTAGGGCTTAATGTAATCGTAGTCAGCTTCCCAGCCCAAATCTTTGTAGAATTCGCGGTATTCGGCGGCCCCTGGATAGCCGACTTCGGAAGACCAAACCTGCTGCGAGGATTCGTGATCTCGGCCAAAGGCTGCGACTCCGCATTCGGTGAAAATTGGGGCGTAGCTGCCGTAGCGGGGACGCGGGCGGGCGTAGAGGATGCCGTGACCGTCTGTGAGAAAGTAGCGGAGGCCGGCGTCGGCTAACATCCGTTCTAAGCCTTCGTAGTAGGCGCATTCGGGCAGCCAAATTCCTTTTGGTCGGCGGCCGAAGTTTGCTTCGTAATTGTCGCAAGCTACTTGAATTTGTGCCCAAACTGCTTCGGGGTACATTTTCATCAGCGGTAGGTAGCCGTGGGTGGCGCCGCAGGTGATGATTTCGAGGTTGTTGGTATCTTGATGTTCTTTGAAAGCTTTGACTAAATCTCGATCGTACTTTTCCCAAAAGTTGCGAACTTGAGAGAAGTGAGCGGCGTAATGTTCTGCTAAATAGCGGAGGTGACCGTTTCCGCTGTTGTGTTCGATTTCGAGATCCGCTAATTCTTCGAGTTTAGCCAAGTGGTCGTCGAAGCGGTCTTGCAGCAAGGGGTCGCGCAGCATGGCAACCAAGGGCGGCGTCATGCTCATGGTAATTTTAAAGTCGATGCCGTCGCGCTTGAGCCCTTCAAAGACTTGCAGCAGGGGAATGTAGGTTTCTGCGATCGCCTCAAACAGCCATTCTTCTTCTAAAACGTAGTCGCTTTCGGGGTGGCGGACAAAAGGCAGGTGGGCGTGGAGAACGAGTGCGAGGTAGCCAATAGTCATAAAAAAATTCGGTAAGTGGGAAACGAGCGTGTCTTTAGACCTGAGAGGGCAACGGCTAGGCGGTTTCCACCGCCGTGAATCTTTCCATTACACGGGGATTGCTAGATGGGAGTGTACTTTTGTAATGTACTTTCAGTGGGACAATTACCACATCCAACCTCGCAACCGGCGATCGCATAATGTTCGCTCCTTTATGAGCCTCTATGAGAGGGGTAATGTTAGCTTGCGCCTTCGTTAACAGCCGCTACTATATCTAGGAAACTGATTTAACCCAATAAGTCTGTTTAATCCTAAATTTCGCTTGGCAAGGAACTAGCGAGAGCATTCCCTGGTAGGTCTTTAACTCTTACCGTTAACGTAGTACGCAGGTACGCCTCTGGTCAACTATGGTTTAAGTCTTAGACCCGAAGCAAGCGTGTCTTGAGACCCGGGTCGTTGACAGTGATTTGGATGCCGTACTTATTAACTGACGCCATTTAGGGACAGCTTTAAAATATTTTAAGATTTTATGCTGAAACGGGGCTCACAAAATGCCGTGTTTTTTTAATGGCCTTTCTCTAACAAACTAAATGTCAGCAAATTCTGATTTTCTGCTTGCTGTCGGATTAAGGCTGCTGCTGTTTGAGAGTCTACTGGCTTTGAGAAAAAGAATCCTTGGGCGTACTCACATTTTAACCCTTTTAGTATAGATAGTTGCGAGGCTTCTTCGACTCCTTCGGCTACTACATCCATGCCTAAATTGTGGGACAAAGTAACGATCGACCGCACAATTTCTGTCGGGTCAATCCCTCCTTTACTGAAATCGAACTCACCTCCCATCCTGCTAACAAAAGAGCGGTCTATTTTTAAGGTATTGGTGGGGAAGCGGTGCAGGTAGGAGAGCGACGAATAGCCGGTGCCGAAGTCGTCTATGCACAAATGTATGTTTCGGGTTCTGAGCTGCACCAGCATTGCTGTTACTGATTCGGAATTTTCTATGAGTACGCTTTCGGTAATTTCTAGTTTTAAACTGCTGCCGTCGAGGTGAGTTTCTGCGAGAACTTGGTCGATGTATTCGATTAAGTCTGGTTGAGAAAACTGTTTGACAGAAATGTTGACGCTAACGCTTAAGGGGGGGTTGCTGGGAAATAGCTGCTGCCACTGGCGGATTTGGTGGCAAGCTGTGCGGAGTACCCAGCGGCCGAGGGGTACGATCAAGCCTGTTTCTTCGGCGATGGTGATGAATTCGCCGGGGGAAACTAAGCCGCGTTCTGGATGCTGCCAGCGCACTAGGGCCTCAAAACTGGTAATTGTGTTATTGGCGATCGACACGATCGGCTGGTAGTGAATAATAAACTGGGGCGCTGCGGATAAGGGAGGTAAGGCTGATTCGGAGGATGGGGGAAAGTCTTCTTCTCTGGCCGGCTCTCTAATGGATTCGATCGCCCGCCGCAGGTCGTTTTCTAGCTGCAACAGCCGCAAAGCGTGGGCGTGCATGGAACTGTTGAAAACTTCGTGTCTGGATCTGCCGAGTTCTTTGGCGCGGTACATTGCTGTGTCAGCGTCGCGCAGCAGGGTTGTCGGTTCCAGGTATTCGCCCGAACTCAAAGCTATGCCGATGCTGGCGGTGATAAATACTTCGTGTCCGTCTAGAAGGAGAGGGGAGGTGATTTTCTTTTGCAGGCGGTTGACAATGGTGGTAGCTTCATTGATGCCCTCGATGTCTTCGAGCAACAGCACGAACTCGTCTCCTCCGAGGCGGGCCACTGTATCTCCGGGCCTGAGACAAGCTTCCAGACGCCGCGCGATCGATACTAGCAGTTGATCGCCGATGGCGTGGCCGAGGGAATCGTTGACTACTTTAAATCTATCTAAATCGAGAAACAGCACCGCAAACAAGTAGTCTTTGCGCCGTTTTGCCAGCCTCAGAGCGTGTTCCAGGCGATCGGTAAATAGCGATCGGTTGGGCAATCCGGTGAGGGCGTCGTGAAAAGCATCGTGCAGAAGTTGTTCTTCGGCGAGTTTGCGCTGAGTGATATCGTGACAGTTAATCACGATTCCCTCGACTGCGGGATCGTAAAGCAAGTTGGTGGCTACAGCTTCTACATAACACCAGGAACCGTTGCGGTGGCGGACTCGGTACTCAACTGGGGACAGGCTTCTTTTGGGGTTTTCAATGGCTTTGTGGAGGGTTTCGGTGATGGTGGCGCAGTCGTCGGGGTGAACTATTTCTAAGGCGCTGCGGCCGATCGCATGGTGGGGCGCGTATCCTAAAATTCGCTTGACGGAAGGGCTGATGTAGCGGAAGATTCCTTCGGCGTCGAGAATGATCGTGATGTCTGTGGCGTTTTCAATCAGCGAGCGAAAGCGCTGTTCGCTTTGGCGCAGGGCTGATTCTGCTTGTTTGCGATCGCTGATGTCGAGGGCTACTCCGTCTATGATTACGTCGCCGTTTTCGTTTTTGGAAAATTTAGCGCTGTCTTGCACCCACTTGACCTCCCCAGATCTCAGAACGATGCGGTACTGCCGATCGCACGGCAAAAGAGTCGCTCTCGATGCTGCTACGCGGCTGTCAAACGAGCTTTTGTCGTCTGGATGGATGATTTCGGTCAAGAGTTCCGGGTGCGAAATCACTTCTTCGGCCCCGAACCCAGTAACTTCGCGCACGCCCGGACTGATGTAGGGCATGGAAATTGTGCCGTCTGGATGCAGTACGGTGCGGTAGACTGAGCCGGGAATATTGGCTGCCATTGTGGCTAGCTGCTGCTGGATGCCGCAGACTGCTGCTTCGGCGCGCTTGCGTTCTGCAAGTTCGGTTTGGGCTTGTTGGTAAAGTTCGGCTTGGTGGATCGCGATCGCGCACTGATCGGCTATGGCTTTGAGTAGCGACAGTTCTTCGGCGCTCCAAGAGCGCGCCCGATCGCACTGATAGAGGCTAATTCCTCCCAAAAATGACCGCTGGTAGAGCAGCGGCGCGATCGCGACGCCGCGAAACCCTACCAACTCTGCTGATTCTTGCAGGGACGGGCAAAGTGTCGATAACTCGTCGATGATCAGGGTTTCCCCGGCCGCTAGCCCGGAGCGGAAGTGTTCGGCCACTTTGCAATTTAGCCCGACAAACCGTTGTCTGTCGGCTGCTTTGCTGATGTAGCGAATTCTGATGCCGCCTTCAGCATCTGGCTGCAAGATGGCGCAGGCGCTGATGTCTAAAGCTTCGTGCAGTTGATCTGCGGTGGTTTGCAGCACTTCGTCGAGTACAAGGGTGAAGCGCATGGCTTGGAGGATGCGGTTGGCGATCGCTTCTCGCTGAGCTTGCCGCTGAATTTGGGCGATCGCTTCTTGTTGCTGGCGCCGCATTTTGTATTCTTGGAGCGATCGTTCTAAGACTGTTGGCAACCTAAACAGCCGCCCTTTTAATACGTAATCGGTCATTCCGGCTTTGATGCACTCAACTGCCGCTTCTTCTCCCAAACTTCCCGTTACTAAAATCAAGGGTATGTCTTGCCCTAATTCCTGCATTAATTTCAATACTTCTAAACCGTTGAAGCCGGGGAGGCGGTAATCTGAGAGTACAGCATCGTACTTGTAATTCTCCAGCAGTTTTTTGCACTCTGTTGCTGTTTCTGCCGTGTCGCAATTAAAATTTACTCCCCCCGCTTCTAAGGCGAGCACTATTAATTCCATATCTTCTGCCATGTCTTCGATAATCAACAATTTTAATGTTGATTCCGCTACCATTTTTAGTAGATAGTTGGTCTGATTTATATCTAACATAAGGAATTGGGGAGGTTTTCAATTGGTTATTCGTGTTTTTGCTAGTAAGTTTTTAGACTGATTTTTCTTGTTAATTTTATTGCAATATTTTTAGTTATTTTTAGCAAAATCAATTATATACTCTACTCGCAAGACCTTTATTTAGCACCGGCAGTCGAGGGCTGAGCGAACCGATTGGGGATCGTCCCAATTTTTAAAAGAGCGTTTTTTAGGAGTACGAGCATCTTTCACAGCCAAGCCTAGATCTTTCGCTTCCATCTCTAACAGTGAATACTCCTGTCACACCAAAATTCGGATACTCTCACCGATTGTGACTTATTTAAGTGTATAAGAGTTTTAAATCCAGAATTTAAAACTCTTATACACTTAACTTATGAATCTATATTACCGTTTGAGATTGTTTGCCCTAGTTTAAAGTAAAACGTGGCTCCTTGACTAGGTAGGCTTTCGGCCCAAACCGTGCCGCCGTGGCGGTGAATAATCCGCTGGACGATCGCCAAACCGATGCCCGTCCCTTCAAATTCTCTCTGGGAGTGCAGCCTCTGAAAGGCTCCAAACAGGCGATCGGCATATTCCATCGGAAAACCCACCCCGTTATCCTTGACAAAAATCGTCCCATCAGGTAAACCCTCAATAACTATTGTAGCCGGAGTGCGCCCGCGGCTGAACTTGACGGCGTTGCTAATCAAGTTGCTGAACACCTGTTGCAGCAAGGTGGGATCTCCCATTACCGTCGGTAAATTTCCGACTGCAAATTCAACGCTGTGGAGAGTTTGGGTCGGATCTGCGACGGTTGGGGGTTTAGTCAATTTAATCGCATTTTGTACCAAACGGCTCAGATCGATCGGAATTTGCCTCAACTCGGTGCGACTCACCCGCGACAGGGCGAGCAAACCGTCAATCAACAGGCTCATTTTTTGGCTGCTGTCTTCAATTATTTCCATATAGTGAACTATTTTGCGATCGCTCAAAGCCTCAGTTAATTCTAGCCGCTGCTTCAACGCTTCTACAAAACCTGAAATGTGTCGCAAAGGTGCGCGCAAGTCGTGAGAAACTGAGTAAGAAAAAGATTCTAACTCTTGATTTGCAGCTTCTAATTGCTCTGTGCGTTCTGACAAAGCTTGTTTTGTCTCTACCAACTCAGTGATATCCCGAGAAGTGCCAATTAAAGCATAAACCTCGCCGTCGAGATTTCTCAGGGCAATTTTAAAAGTATCGTAGTAGGAATGGCTACCGCAACTAACTAATTTTTCCTGCAAGTGCAGAGTTTGGCCTGTTTCAAATACCTGCAAATTTTCCCGGCAAAATCGTTTTGCGAGTTCGTCCGGAAAACATTCAAAAACTGTTTTTCCCTGCATCTCTTTGCGGCTGTTGAAACCGCACATTTTGGCAATAGTTTTGTTGACAAAAGACAAGCGCATATTGTCCCGTTCTACAACATAAATGTAGTCCGGCAAAGCATCAAAAAAAGTCTCTAATTCTGCGGTACGCTGGGCAACTTGAGCTTCTAAAGTTTCGTTGAGTTCTTTAAGTTCAGCTTCTACTCGTTTGCGTTCCGTGATATCTTGACCAATGCCGATACACCTGCCGTCGGAAAGACGAACATTTGCCCAAGAAGTGTCGATAATTCGCCCGTCTCTAACTTGTGTTTTGAAATCGCTCCAGTTCTGATTTGCTGCTTCAATTTCATCCCAAACATATTGACGGTATTCTGGCTGCGGATAAAATTCTGCCAACATATCTCGGTTTTTGATTTCTGCCAAACTCCAGCCTAGCACTTGTTCCCAGTGGCGGTTTACCCAGTTTACTTCACCGCTGGTGCCCAAGAATGCAATCATGATCGGCACGTTGTCGAATATAGTTTGCAGCAGTTCTTTTTGCTGTTTTAATGATTCTTCGGCTTGTTTGCGATCGCTGATGTCGAGTACGGAACCGATAATTTGCCTCATTTGTCCGTCTGGGGTTCTTTTGAAGATTTTAGAGCGAGCGTGCACCCAGCGCCATTCCCCATTTTTGTGTTTGATTCTGTAGTCTCTGTCATCGGTTTCATAGGGATTAATGCTGTGTTTTAGTCGCTCCATACCTGTAATTAGCTTTAACAGATCATCGGGATGAACTAAGTTAGCGACAGCGTGTGTACCCAAATCTTCCAATTCTTGGGGAGTGTATCCCAGCATGGCTGTGACCGATTCATTGGCATAAATATTTTTGTTTTCTACTGCATCGTAAATGTAGAGAAAGTTAGGTATTGTTGTAACAATACTCTCTAAAAGTTGCTGATGTTTTTGCAGTTCCAATTCTGCCTGTTTGCGCTCGCTTAAATCCAGCACAAAACTGACGCCTAACTGCTTCGTTCCTTCTAAAAATGTGCTGCCCAGCAGCACCGGAACGCGGCTACCATCGGAGCGTATAAATTCTTTTTCAAAGGGAACAACCGTATTTCTAGCCTTCAGCTCGGCAACTTTTTCTGTATCTAAACGCACGTATTCTGGTGGTGTCATTTCTTGCCAGTTAACTCTTCCGGCAAGCATCTCGTCCCGCGTATAATTTACCGTGTTTAAAAAAGCGGCGTTGGCATCTGTAATGCTGCCGTTAAGATCCCAAAAAATTAGGCCAATCATGTTAGAATCAACTATGGCTTTAAATTTGGATTCGCTTTGTCGCAAGTGCGATTCGACTTGTTTTAATTCTGTGATGTCGCGGGCTATGGATAAAACTGTTTCTACTGAATTGTCTTCAGCAAACTCGGGAATGACTCGACAGTGGTAATGTTTTATGCCCTCGGGACTGGGAAACTCAAATTCTATCGTTTCTTGTTTGCCAGTGCCAAAAACTTTCAAAAAAGTCTCGTCCCACAGGTCGCACAAGTGTGGTGGCATTCCTGATTCTCTGTTGCTATTGCCAATCAATTCGGCGGGGGGTTTTCCGGTTGCTGATTCTACTGCGTGGTTGATGTAAATGTGGCGGAATTCTCGATCGAACCTGGCGATGATATCGGTTGCATTTTCCGCTAGGGTGCTAAAAGCTTGTTCGCGCCGGTGCAGTTCTTCTTGAATGCGGTGGCAATCGGTTATGTCTCTACCAAAAGATAGAATTGAAACTACTGTTCCCGATTCATCGATGAGTGCAGAATTGTACCATTCGCAGTAAATTATAGAGCCATCTTTGGTATAGTGGCGGTTGCGGCAAACGTTGCGGGTTTCTCTGCTGTCTAACAGTTGATTTGTGAGGGCGCACACTGCCTCGAAGTCTTCTGGATAAACTATTGACCATTCGTGCCAGTATTTGCCAATTGCTTCTGCTGCACTCCAGCCAAATAGTTGTTCTGCCATTGGCGACCACCGCACTACCCGCAATTCCCTGTCCCACTCTATAACTGCCATTGGCGAGTTTTCTAGATGAAATTCCCGCCGCGAGTTGGCTTTTTTTATTTGAGTTTGAAGTTGCTGGCGGAGTTGCTTCGCCTCGGCCAAGCGATCGCTAATTTCCTGTGTGTTTGCTGAGCCGGCGTTGGCGATGTGAGCAATGGTTTCTGCTGTTTGTTTTTCGAGTTCGTGCCAAGCGAGTTCGAGGGCTGATTCCGCCTGCTCTAGCTCAGTGGTGCTGTTCTGAAACAGTGTGGCACTTTCAACTGCAATTTCAGGCATACTTTTGACACTTAGACAAGTGTTACTTTTACAATTCAAAATTAAAGCTTAAAAATTAAAAATAGGTAATTTCCTGTAAATTATACATTTTTAATTTTTAGTTGGTGTGCCGATCCGATCGTTGGAGGCGGCCGGCGTTATTAAAGACTGCAAGTAAAAGGATTTGGGGTGCAGATCGATCGGCAATTGTGGTGGATCGATCTAAAACTCTCCTGGGTAAGGGAAGGGTACGGGCAGGAGCAGGCGCTAAGTATATTTTTGCACAGAGTTGTTGTTTGGGGGCGATCGAAAGGAGATCGGCGTGGCTGGGGGCTTGGGTCGATCGCCCATCTGTAGCAGGGCGTTGCGTATGCAGAACCCCATTTGTCTCAACTAAACACGCTTTCTCAAAGTCCGGCAGGGGTTTAAACCTGCCGAACTAAGGGTTTGACGCGCTTGTTGACACCAATGAAACTGCCGCTACCTACAAATAATCTCCACTCACTTTGGCCAATAAAAAGCTAAAATAAAATCTAAACTTATTCAGTCTTTAAAATTGCTTATGACTGCTGCTGCACCCTCTTCGATAAAAAACCAAACTCAGTACGAAGCCATTATCGGTCTCGAAACTCATTGTCAATTGAGTACGAATACTAAAATTTTCTCCAGTTCTTCTACAGAATTTGGCAATTCTCCAAATACTAACATTGACCCAATTTGTATGGGAATGCCGGGAGTGTTGCCAGTATTAAATCAAAAAGTTCTGGAGTATGCGGTGAAAGCAGGGCTGGCTCTCAACTGCGAAATAGCACCTTACAGTAAGTTTGACCGGAAGCAATATTTCTATCCCGATTTGCCGAAAAATTATCAAATTTCTCAGTTCGATTTGCCGATCGCTACTAACGGTTGGCTAGAAATTGAACTGGTGGATGAGACTGGAAATTCTACTAGAAAAAAAATCGGGATCACTCGCTTGCACATGGAGGAAGATGCCGGAAAATTGGTTCACGGCGGCAGCGATCGGTTGAGCGGTTCAACTTATTCAATGGTGGATTACAACCGTGCCGGTGTGCCTCTAATCGAAATTGTTTCGGAACCGGATTTGCGATCGGGCGCGGAAGCTGCCGAATACGGTCAAGAATTGCGCCGGATCGTGCGCTACATCGGTGTTGGCGACGGGAATATGCAGGAAGGTTCGCTCCGGTGCGACGTGAATATTTCGGTGCGCCCCGTGGGCAGAAAAGAGTTCGGCACGAAGGTGGAAATTAAAAATATGAACTCTTTTAATGCGATCGAACGGGCGATCGATTACGAGATCGAGCGGCAAATTCAAGCTGTGGAAAATGGCGAAACCATCGTCCAAGAAACCCGGCTGTGGGATGAAAACAAGCAGTGTACTTTCAGTATGCGGGTTAAGGAAGGCGCGAGCGATTACCGGTATTTCCCGGAACCGGATTTGCCTCCGATCAAAGTTTCGGCCGAGCAATTGCAGGATTGGAAAGCTCAACTGCCGGAATTGCCTGCCCAAAAGCGCAATCGCTACGAAACTGATCTCGGTCTTTCTCCCTACGACGCGCGGGTGCTGACTGACGACAAAGCGGTGGCGGAGTATTTTGAAAAATCGATCGCCGCCGGTGCTGTGGCTAAACAAGCTGCGAATTGGGTGATGGGCGATATTACTGCTTATCTGAAAAATGAAAAACTGGCGATCGCAGAAATTCCTTTCCAACCGCAGGATTTAGCCGAACTGCTGGGGCTAATTGAGGCCGGTACGATCAGTGGCAAAATCGCTAAGGATATTTTGCCGGAGTTGCTGGCAAACGGTGGTTCGCCTCAGAAGTTCGTTGAGAGCAAGGGTTTGATTCAAATTTCGGATACTGGCGCGATCGAGCAAGCGATCGATGCGGTGTTGGCAGCCAATCCCAAGGAGCTCGAACAGTACCGAGCCGGTAAAACTAAGCTGCTGGGCTTTTTTGTCGGCAAGGTGATGAAGGAAACCGGCGGCCGGGCCGATCCCAAATTGACCAATGAGCTGCTGGCGGCGAAGCTTAACGGCGCAAGCTAAGCAAATTAAGGCCGTCGTGTAGCAGATACAGCGGCGGGCGATCGGTTTTTCCCGATCTCGCCGCGCGATCGCCCTTCTTGCTGGCTCGTAACTTTATAATTAGTCTACATTTCTTTACAACATCTTCACGTTTGGGGGTAACACCCCTCATCCTGAGCGTGTTATATTGTGTTATGTAGATGCACCCTGATGGCAGAGAGAGTTACTTAGGTAGCTCTCTCTTTTTTTTGTCTTTTTTTTTCCACGGACGTGAAAATACGGATGGGAGAGGGGGATTAACCATACCGATCCCCGATTACTGATTACCGATTAGCAATTACCGCTTTGAGTCGATTAATATCAACTTTAGTTATTAACTAATTTTGACATTATGAGCGAACAAGGTAGCGAGCTAATAAAGCAGGGGATTTCGCAATATCAGGCGCGTCAATTTGAGGCGGCGCTGGGTTCTTGGCAGGAAGCGCTGGCGCTGTATCGCTCAATGGACGATAAGCGGCGATCGGGTGCGGCGCTGGGTAATATGGGCGTAGCTTACGAAGCGCTGGGAAATTATGCTCAGGCGATCGAGTGCTACCTGGAGCATTTGGTGTTAGCGCGAGAAATTGGCGATCGTCGGGGCGAGGCTAATGCTTTGGGAAATCTGGGCAATGCTTGCTGTGCTCTGGAGGATTTTCCTGGTGCTGTTGCTTACCACAAACAGCGTTTGGCGATCGCGCGGGACACTGGCGACGGGCGCTCTGAGTTGGAAACTTTGGGCAATTTGGCACTAGCTTACGATGCTAGGGGAGATTTGTTGAGTGCGATCGAATGCTATCACGATCAGTTGTCGATCGCGCGCGCCAGCAAGGACGATCGCATTGAGCGCCATGCTCTCAAGAATTTGAAGCTTGCTTACAAGTATTTAGCAGATTACGAGAAGGCTAACCAGTACCGACAGCAGCAATTGGCGATCGTCCGGCAACTGTTTTTAACTGATAAAAATAAGAGTTTTGTACAACTTGTAGAAACAGTTGGTTTGAATCCGAGTGAGGATTTTGCTGGGGCTAATTTAAGCGGTTTTGACTTGCACTACGCTGATTTTAACGGTGCGGATTTGCGCGAAACCAACCTCCGAGGCGCAGATTTGACTTTGGCCGATCTCAGCGGTGCTTTGCTGAGCGCTGCTATTTTAATTGATGCTAATTTGTGCAATGCTAATTTGCGGGATGCTGAACTCAGCAGCGCCAATTTGAGCGGTGCTGATTTGCGGACAAAGCTGCCCCGGGCTAATTTGAGCGGTGCAAATTTAACCGGCGCCAATTTGAGCAGTGCTTATTTACCGAATGCGATTTTAGTAAATGCAAATTTGACAAATACTGATTTTAAGAATGCTGATTTGAGCGGTGTTAATTTGAGTGGTGCGAATTTAAATGGTGCTGATTTGAGCCGCGCTGATTTGACAAATACAGTAGTGGAAAATGCAAAGTTTTTTTGTTGTTTGGGAATTTCGGATGCCCTGAAGGTTGAATTGACGGCACGGGGCGGGATTTTTGAGTAGAATTAATTGGAAAGGTTGGTAATTGTAGAGGGTAACAAAAGCTATGACTGCCGTAACTGCAAAACGATTCTCGATCGCAGAATATCACCGTTTGGGAGAACTGGGATTTTTCGCCCCCGATGAACGAGTTGAATTGATTCGCGGAGAAATTATCCTCAAGACTACTAAAAGTACGTTTCACTCTGTTTGTAATTCGCTACTGTTAGGAGAATTGTACCCGCTGCTGCGAAAAAGAGCGATGGTGCGCGGTCAAGAGCCAATTATTTTGTCTGATGATAGCGAACCAGAGCCTGATGTTGTTATTGCCCGCAATCGTTCTGACAATTATTTATATTCTCACCCGCAGCCTGCTGAGATTTTATTGGTAATTGAGGTTTCGGATTCTACGTTGAAGTACGATCGCACAACCAAGTTGTCTCTCTATGCTGAGACTGGAATTTCTAATTATTGGATATTTAATTTGGTTGATAATCAACTGGAAATGCACAGCGAACCTTATCAGAAACAAAACGGGAGTTATAGTTATCAATTGCAACGAGTTGTTTTGCCAAATCAGACCGTGGTAATTCCGGGTTTTCCCGAGTTCTCTCTGGATTTGTCTTCGGTATTTCCCGCCTAGGCTTCCTTCGATGATATAATGTAAAAGTGCGATGGCTACGCCCCGGCTTGCGCCTACGAACTCTTCACCAAAGTAGCACTATGACCGCTCAAACTCTCGCTCCACCCGAACAAATTGTCGAGCTATCAGGTATCAGTTGGCAAACCTACGAAACTTTGCTTGCCGAAATCGGCGATCGGCAAATTCGACTGACATATAATCGCGGCAATCTTGAAATTAGGCTACCTTCTCCACAACACGAACGCTTCAAAATAATAATGGGTCGATTTGTTCAAACCTTAGCTGAAGAATTAGATGTGAGAATTGAGCCTCTGGGTTCTACGACATTCAAACGTCCTGAACTTAGCGGTGCAGAACCGGATGAATGTTTTTACATTCAGAATATTAGTGCAGTTAAAGGAAAAAAAAGAATCGACCTGACTCAAGATCCGCCGCCGGATTTAGTGGTGGAAATTGATATTACCAGCCGTTCGGAAAATAGCTTGCAGGTTTATGCGGATCTGGGAGTGCCGGAAGTTTGGATTTATAATGGACGGCGGCTCAGAATCAACAGATTTGAAAATGGAGAATACGTTGAGAGCGAGCTCAGTTTAGCATTTCCCAGCTTACCGATATTAGAGATGGTCAGATTTTTGGAACACTCAGAAACAATGGACTATTTGGAATTAGTGAAAGCATTTCGGAATTGGGTAAAAAGCCAAATTCAGCAAAACCAATGAGTTGCAGATCGAATTAAACAAAATTTACAATTTTGTCCACAAAAAAAGCTGTATTGTGATAAAATAGAAATAATAAACTAATTTAAATATCAATTACAGGCTGGTAGTGCCAGCAATTCTACCCGATATGCGATCGCTAGAGTCTCACAACAAATACCCAGATTGCTTGTGGATGCAATTAGAAGCAATTCCCGTTCCATCGGTTGCACCCCAAACCCAGCAGCTCGACATTCACTTGAGTCTGAATTTTAACGAGCATTGGGAACCGCTGCTCGGCGGTCGCGTCAAATTTGGTCTGCAAGGCGGGACGCTCAAACTCTATCTAGAAAACTGCGAAATTCCCGTAGCATCGCGTCAGTTAGTCGGTTCTTTCCAGCTTTTGCCAATAGAAGAAACCCTACCGATTCACAGCAGTGAAAAATTTTTAGTAAGCGAAAGTCAGCGCGGAGTTCAGGGCGGCGACAAGGCGGAAATAATCAAGGAAACAGAGAGCATATGGTGTCACGTTTCCACAATAAGGAATGATACAACGCCAGCTTGGGTTTTTGCAGTTGAACAGCGCAAATCAGTATTAAAAGGTTTGCTAAAAAGTGTTAAATTGGGAGAATTAGCTGGCAAAGAATTTCGGATGGCAGCGGCTTTTGAAGTTGCTAAAGAAGATATTAATCTCACAGATGCGGAGGGTTTGTGGCCGCACGATATCACGCCAAATCAACATTCGGTTTTAGAAAGAATCCTGACTATATACTTGCAAGAACATAAACTCCAACCTGCCCTCAGTTGGGCGCTATTATCCTACAATTTGCCTCCGGTTGAACCGCGCGAAGTGAAAATTGTCCCGGAAGCTGAATCGGAATTGCAGGAAATGGTCGATCGCATTATCTCCGCTGAAACCGACAACTTTGTAGAGTTGGCAAAAATCGCCAATCTCAATCCAGCACTAGATTTCGCGGGTAGCACCTTGCGGGGAACGACATTAAGTGCAGTGGATTTTAGCAGCGCAAATCTCGATCGGGTAAATTTCCGGGGTGCCAACTTAAACGATGCCGATTTCAGCGACGCCAGCCTGCAAAATGCCAAATTCGGCGGGGCAGATTTGAGCGGCGCTTTCTTAGGAAATGCCGATTTAAGCGGTGCAGATTTGCACAAAGCAAGTCTAGCTTTAGCTAACCTCAGCGGTGCCAATTTGAGCGGCGCAAATCTGCTGGAAGTGAACTTAACAAATACTAATTTCAGCGGTGCGAATGTCGAGTCAGCCAGATTCGGGAACAATTCAGGAATGGATGAGGAGATGCAGGTGAATCTACAGCAGCGAGGCGCAATTTTTGAGGAGGTTTAGTCCGTAAGTGGGATCTCCCTTTTATTCATCCGCCTCCATTGTGGCACGGGCGTCACGCCTGTGCGATGAATTCGGTTCAAAAAAATCCCGCTCGACCATCATCAAACCTTGTAAAAAAAATCGCTGTTAAAATAGAACCATCCTTCCCTCCCAACTCATCTCAACAAAAAAGTATATGAAGATAGAAGATTATCCGCTTGCCAAAGAATTGATTTTCGATGCCGAAGGCAACATTAGTCAAGTCATTCTAGATTATACCGACTATCAGTATTTCCTAGAAGCTATCGAAGATAGAGGACTTCTGTTGGCTATGCGCGAAGTAAAAAATGAAAAGCCGTTAAATTTACGGCAAGCACTTGCAGAACTGGAAACAGAATGAAAGTAGAATATCTGCCCAGTTTTGTGAAGGATTTAAAAGCTCTTAAAAGTACGCCTGTTTTTCAGCAAATCAAGGAGTTTGCTTTTGGGGAAATTCCCAATGTTAATGATTTACAGACAATAGTTAACTTAAAAAAATTGAAAGGCGATGATAATGCGTATCGGTTTCGGGTTGGCGACTATCGAATAGGTTTTTATTTTGATGGCGAAACAGTTACTTTTGCAAGAGTTCTTCACCGGAAAGATATTTATCGCTACTTTCCACCCTAAACCTGTTTTCCGTTTTACAGTTTGATTAAATAAAAAGCGATCGCCCTTTTATCCATATCCGTCCATCGTGGCACGGGCGTCTCGCCTGTGCTTCCGAATCGGGTCAAAAAGAGCGATCGCCCTCCCAAACAAATTATCCTTCATCCTCCGACTTTACAGGAGGACGCCCAGAAATCACAATAAATCCCACAGACTCAAGAGTCATGTGCGGGCGGCGAATCCCAGCTAAAACCGCTTGACTCAACAAACTTTCGGTATTGATTTCATCAGCCAAAACCGATTCTAAAAGTTGTTCGGATTTAGAAAGTCGATTCAAGCGCAACTGCAATTGATTCACCCGGTTTTCGAGTTGGATAGCAGCAGTGACAGCAGATCGATCGCACATTTCCACAAAAGCCGATCGCCCGCGCAGCAATTCCTCCGATACCACCCGTCCCTTTTGACAAAAATCATCCCATTCTAGCGGATCGACAAAACTGTCAATCAGCGACGTGCGATTTTTCGACAAATTGTAATCCCGATTCGGCCCGCCTTTCCCCTTATAAGCCCGCTGCAAAATCGCCAGAAGTTCCGCATCCTCCACCAGAGACATTTGTTCGCTGCGAGCATCTACAAACACAGTTTCAAAAGTTGGGATAAACAGAGCATCAGCGCGGCGCTGCAAAGCTTTCAAGTTGTAATTTTCGATGTTTTGTGCTTGCAAAACTTGCTCGGCCGGCTGCACATCAGTCTGGATTGAATAATTAAACTGAAAGCCGAACCACTCCTTCCCAGGCTCCGCATCCCAACTTTCATCATGCCGCCACATGGCAAAAGCTTGACCGCGATCGTCCCAGCGAATATAAGAGCTAATTGCATCGATCAATCCCTCACCAATGCGGTAAAGAGCCACATCCGCATTCTGATAAGCAATACGGCGATTGTAACTGCCATATTGCTGGCAATAAGGAACCAATCGGGTCATCAAATCGTTCGAGGGGATTAACGTTTTTTGAGTAGGTTTATAGCGCATCAACCCCGAGATACTCGGATGTTCGATTTGTTTGAAGTGAAGAGCTTGACACAACCAACCTTCAGTAGCCCGCTGCATTTCTTTATGCTTAGCATCGCAGTTGTCGAGAGATTCAAAATACTGAGATGCGCTGTCCTCAAGAGTATCAATTTCATCGAGAACGTACTGTTCGTCAATTTTGATTTTCTCTTGTTCGATTTCAGTTTTAATCGCTTCAATTTCGCTGGATAAGCCCTTGCCTCCCTCAGCAAACAACTTTTCTTCCAGTTTGAGAAGTTTTTCCTCAGCATAAAACTGAAGGCTGGCAATAGATTTGTTGAAGATATCAAACCCATCTTTTAAAACTTGAAACCAAGCTTCGTGGGGACTCTCCGGCATATCCGGGCCTGCAAACAAACAAAATTGCACTCCCATTTTGCTGCCGATGCGATCGACTCTGCCGAGTCTTTGTTCTAACTGGTTGGGAAACCACGGCAAATCGAAGTGAACTAACCAATCTGTCAATTGCAGGTTTACCCCTACTTCCGCCGATCGATCGCACACTAAGATAAAACAATGCGGTTCAGTCTTAAACCGCTTGAGACTAGCCTCAACATCATCAGCCGATTTGCTCGTCTCATGGCTGGCGATCGCATTTTTACCAAAGATTTTAGCTAAATTTTCCGCAATCTCTTTACAAGTTGCCGTAAAACTGGTAAAAATCACAATTTTCGGGAAACGCTCGCCGGGAATCGGTCGTTTAATTTGCTGTTGAATTCTCGACAGCAAATCGCGAGGTTTGCTGTGATACTCGCGCGGGACCTTCAAAGCAACTGCGAGAAATCGGAGAATGGCGATTCGTAACAAACTCAGGCGATCGAGTCCTTCCTGGGGCTTTTCCAGGGTATTGAGCAAGGTTTCCAGCATTTCCCTTTCTTCGGGAAACAGCGCAGTTTTGGTCAAAATTGCCGTGTCATTTTGTCCAAATTCGCGATCGAGTTCAGGAGTCGATTTTTTCTGCAAGCGAGCTTTGACAACCCGTTCTAAAACATTCAGCAAAGTACCGGAAGCGCGGAAAAACAGCAGAAAAATTCTCTGATATTCGCTCGACTTGGGAGCGACTGTGCGCCATTTATCGAGTACGGTTTGAATTTCCGACCACTGTTCATCATTCAGATCGTACTCCGTTTTGGGGACAGCATCTCGATCGAAAATCACATCTTCCACCGCATCCCGACGGTTGCGGAGGATGCGGCGGTGCAGGCGGTAGGTATCGCTAACGTGAGTGCGAATAGTTCGGACAAGGCGAGCCTGTTCAGCGGTTTCTTCCGTTTTCAAACAACTTTCTAACTCTGTTGCTAAGCCGATTAAATAATCATCTTTGGCAAAAATAGTGCGAAGTTGAGCGAGTTTTGTTTGCAAAACAGCAGGCTTGGCATTTTCTCGGAAATCCAGCAAAGCGCTACCGATTTCTTGACGGTTTTGCACCTGTTCTTTGAAGCTTTCCAGGTCGTCAAGACGGTAAGTTGTGGGTTCTAGCAAGTGCAGCATCGTTAAAAAATCTTGCTCGTGGCCGAGAACTGGCGTTGCAGATAATAACAATACATTTTTGCTTTTCTGAGCTAGTTTCTGACAGAGTTCAAACGACTGCTGCTGAGCGCGATCGCTCGATTGTGCCATTGCCGCCACATCATGCGCTTCATCAACAATCAGAAAATCTAGGTTGGCGTTGCGGCTAATTTGATTGATGTCGCTAACAGCCACAAGCTGCACTCGGTCAGCGAAATGAGATAAATAGAATTTATTTTCCAACTCCTGCCGCCACTGTTCGAGCAGGTATTTGGGAACAAGTACCACAGCGCGTCCGTTGGGTTCATCTAGCAGAAATTGGCGGAGAATTGTGCCGGCTTCTACTGTTTTTCCCAGTCCGGGTTCGTCGGCTAATAAATAGCGCACGATTGGGTCTTCTAGGACGCGCCGGACCACTTCTACTTGGTGCGGATAGAGGTCTATGTTAGCAGAAATTAAACCCGTCATGCCGCGGCTGACGGCCCGCTGTTCGATCGCAGATTGAACGAATGCCAATCGGCGATCGTGAAAATACGGCGTTTCTTGGCCTTTGACTGCTAAAATGTCGATCGGATCGGTGATCGGGATATTGCAGCGAACGTAAAGTTCGGTTTCGACAGCTTGCAAACTTTGGCTGTCGGGGAGGTCAATTTCGTACTCTAATTTATCTTCATCCCAGTCATAAACTCGCCCGATAATCCATCTTTCCTGAGTGGTACTCCAGAGGTAGCAGCGGGTTTGGCGCTGAAGTCGGGCTTCTTGCAGCAAACCCAAAGGCACAGTTTTGCGGATGCGGTTTTTAACTGAGCAAAAATATTCAACTACCGCATCGGTACGCGATACCTCGACAACTTTTCCGACTCCCAAATCGTTTCTGGGCGATCGCACTAACGAACCAACATCAATCATAATTACAACCTGACAATACTTACTAGATTACAATAAATCCTTTCCAGTTAAAAATTTTAGCAAAATGCGAGTTTTGCCTGCGTCACTTTTCTAGTCCAATAACAGTCAATCTGCTATTCTGAAAACAATAAGTTTAGCATGATAAATTACATTTTGGGAATTAATAAGTATGCTGGCAGCGAATAAGAATAAGTAATTACGAGGGAGGAAAAATAACCCCTGGATTACCGGATTCCCATTTCGGATATTTCTGCATAACACTGGTATAAATTTCCGACTCTGTAAACCTTGCTAACCAAGCTTGTAGCGGAGGCCAAGGGTGTTCGTTGAACCAATTTAGATCGGTATGAGCGAATTGACGGACAAAAGGTGCGATCGCCATATCAGCCAATGCTACGTTGTTACCAAATAAATATTTAGTGGCGCTTAACTGTGCATTGAGTTTGTCCAGGAATAAAGAACCTTCATAACGATGTACTTGGGCATCAACACCGGGATAACGATCGGGGTACTTATAACGGTCAAGATGATATTTAAACCTATCATCAAATAGAGCGATTAGTTCCAGCATTTCTGTAACCGAACCTTGCTGTGGCATCAACCATTTTTCAGGATCGTGTTGTCTCAATGCCCACAACATGATATCGATACTTTGATCGAGTACCCCCCCGTCAACATCAATCAATATTGGTACTGTACCTTTGGGAGATACCTCCAACATCTCTGGTGGTTTGTCTCGCAAAACAACTTCCCGCAACTCGCACACCCGATTGCTAACCATTAAGGCTAAGCGCGCGCGCATAGCATAGGGACAGCGGCGGAAGGAATACAAAATCGGGTATGTTGCTGACATATAATATCAATTCCGGTTGCGCCGGAATTAGTGTTGACTGTTGACTGTTGACTGTTGACTGTTGACTGTTGACTGTTGACTGTTGACTGTTGGTCAAAGAAATGAAAATTGCGCGAATTATTTGTTGACCGCAGGATTAGACTTTACGCCCGACGATGAAGCGCGGATTTGATATCATTCCGGCAGTAAGGCCGGAATTGATATAATTAGTCGATCGCGCGATCGGGTTTTTCGGGTCAGAAACCCGGTTTATTTCGATATTTCTCGTCGCCAAACAAGATTTTTCATATAAACCGGGTTTCTTTGAGCTTAGTTTTAATACTATTAGTCGCAGGCCTCATCTACTTTTTCCTTCGCATCGTAGCGCGCGCCTATATGTACTTGGTTGCGACGCTTAGCAAGCTCAATCTGACGTTGACGTTCAGATAAGGCTTGTTTTTTGGTTTCAGTTTTGGAGTCATGACAATGAGGACAACTCACACCAAGTACAAATAATTCAGAAGCCTTATCTTCCTGACTAATGGGGTGACGACAACCGCGACAAAGTTCATAGTTTCCCGGCTTTAACCCCTGACCAACAGAAACCCGTTCATCAAAGACAAAACATTCACCTTCCCAACGACTTTCTGCTTCCGGCACCGTTTCCAAATATTTTAAGATTCCGCCTTCGAGATGATAGACTTCCTCAAAACCTTGAGTACGCAAAAAAGCAGTTGATTTCTCGCAGCGAATACCACCCGTGCAAAACATTGCCACCTTGGGTTTATTGCGTAAAGCAGTTTCCCGCAGCGCCCATTCAGGTAACTCAGAAAAGCTTTTTGTTTTTGGATTAATAGCACCTTCAAAAGTACCCATAGATACCTCGAAGTCGTTACGCACATCAACAACCACAACATCGGGATCGTCAAGCAGCTTATTCCACTCCTCCGGCTTAACATATTTGCCAGCCATGAGGCGGGGATTAATGTCCGGTACTCCCATCGTGACGATTTCGCGCTTCAAGCGTATTTTCAGGCGGTAAAAAGGTGCTTTTTCCGAGAAAGATTCCTTGTGCACGAGATCCGCAAAACGCGGGTCACTACGCAAGAATGCCAGCACTGCGTGTACGCCCTCGGACGAGCCGGCAATCGTGCCATTGATGCCTTCTTGGGCCAGCAAGATAGTGCCTTTGACGTTGTTGTTGTTGCAACAATCGAGTAGCGGTGCTTTCAGATCAGCAAAATCCGGTAGTTCAACGAACTTATATAAAGCAGCGGTTAAGAAAGAAGCCATATATCGACTGGATAAGACTAATTAGAATTTTGAAAATTAATTTAAAGCGGACGGTGGGACTCGAACCCAGGACGTTCAGCTTTAGCAGTAAGTATCAGTCAGGCAACCGCCTGCTGGCAGAGGATTGTAGGCTCAAAGCTGAATATTGTCTTCCAATTGTCTCCAAATTGTCTCCAAAGTGCTAGCCTTGTCCTGTTGCTTTTTGCATTTTACCATGACCGATACGTCTAGTAGAGCCAAGAAAGGATCGGTAGTTGTCCAGACTCGCAGTGGCAGGTTGCGCTTGCAGTTGCCCAGGCAGATTTACGGGGGCGATCGCAAGTACCTGTACCTAAACCTACCTGACACCCCTGAAAATTGGGAATTGGCACAAGCTAAAGCCCAACTGATTGAATCCGACATCAAGTTCGAGCGTTTTGACCCTACCCTCAAAAAGTACAAACCGCAAACTCACTTGACTGTCATTGAGACTATCAAACCAAAGCCTGAACAGACTCTTACTCAGTTGTTTGAGAGATATTTGGAATTCAAAAAACCTGTTGTCAAGCCAACAACTTTTCACTATTTAGTGACGAGCATTCAAGCTTACGTTGACCGCTGTCCCTACCAAGCTTTGTCTGAGGATAATGCGTTGCAAATACGCGCGTGGCTGCTTGACGACACTACTAACAGCATGACCAAGCGAATATTGACTTATGTAAATGCAGCGGTTGAATGGGGGATTAAATTTAAAATCATCAGCGGGTTCACCGTCTCTCCGTTTCAGGGAATGGCTGCGGATTTACCAAAACACAACTGGCAAAGTGACCCCGAACCCAACGCTTTTAGCACGGAAGAAAAGGCGTTGGTATTAGAAGCCTTCAAGAACCACAGGGGAAATTGGAACGGTAGGGGTTATTCAGGGCAAAAGCTTTGCTTCTATTACCCTTTGGTGCAATTTTGGTTTATGACTGGATGCCGTCCCTCTGAGGGTGTTGGCTTGAGGTGGCGCGATATTGCCACTGACTTTTCTCACATTGTGTTTAACGGCAGTGTACAGCATCCGGGCGGGATGGAAACTAGGGTTGATGGTAGTAAAAATAACAAGCGCCGCAAATTTCCTTGTAATCAGGAATTGAGCGAGTTTTTAAGAAAGCTTGAGCCGGAAAACTTGACGGACAAAAACAGTCTGGTTTTTCCCTCACCCAAGAAGGGCGGGGCAATTAATTACAGCAATTTCACTATACGAACGTGGCATAAGTTGGTTGACCCAATTACTGAGAAAACTCGCGAGTTTGAAGAAGACCGCAAAACCACCACCCCTTATTCTTGTCGGGATACTTTTATTAGCGAGCAGGTTGGTAAAGGCGTACCGAGTGCAGTTGTGGCTAAGTGG
Organism: Microcoleus sp. B3-A4; assembly: GCF_036705385.1. Taxonomy (NCBI): domain Bacteria; kingdom Bacillati; phylum Cyanobacteriota; class Cyanophyceae; order Oscillatoriales; family Microcoleaceae; genus Microcoleus; species Microcoleus sp. B3-A4. The sequence continues at coordinate 23,802 of NZ_JAUBUI010000050.1, forward strand.
TGTGATACGTCGGAGAAAGTGATTAATTCTGTGTATTTGGATGGCAAGATTTTGGAGCATTTACGTCCGCTTTGATGCTGTTAATATGTTGATTATAGGGTCATTTGAGGAAGATTTAGCTAGCTCGAAGGCGGACAAAGACCCAGACAAAGGCCCGACACCTAAGCCACCAGCCGAAAAAGTTTATCAAAGGTTGAACCTGTTGCGCTCAAGCATAAAAAGTCGAGGGCGGAATTGGCGGATTTAGCAATCCTAAATGATTTGCTTGCGCCATACGCGAGAAAGATGCTTGCACTACAAGGATTCCGATCTCGATTAATTTTGCGACTGATTTAGGACTGGTATATAGTGGCGGTGCTCGACGTACTCGCATAGCTAGCCGATCGACCCGATCTGTATCTGGAGACAGTCAAAATTGTCTCCAAATTGTCTCCAAGTAGCTATCCAAAACCCGATGTTTATCTCCAAAAACATCCCGTGCAACCACAGAGAACAAGCCCTAGAAACGCCAAAACCCTTGATTTCTCAAGGGTTTTAAAGACTGTTCGCCCAAGCGGACGGTGGGACTCGAACCCACGACGTTCAGCATGGGAAGCTGACATTCTACCACTGAATTACGCCCGCGCTTAGGGTTTTTTACTTGCTTTGACCTTCTTTTACTCTGGAGGCCGATCGGTAAAAAACGACTAGAAAAACATTGTACAACTATTTTCTGATTTTGAGTATAGCATTTTGACAATCAATTTTGGGCGATCGCCGACGATCGCACAGCCGAGCTATGATACTGTGGGGGACAAGCCCATTGTCATCGCGACCAAAAGCTGCCACTAAATGAGCGATCGCCTCGGTTCCGAACATTGACCAAGAGTTAGCGGGTTGGGATCGCGCGATCAGATCGCGCGTCCGATCGCGCGATCGAACTGCATCATTTTTAACCGCGCAGCCATTTAGTCCGCAGTTTGACTGTGCCGCCATCCCATCGCCATGAACGATCGCACCATAAACTCCGCATCGTTCACTTTCCTCAGCAACATCGGTAGCGCCACCGCAGAATCGCCCTTTCTCAAGGTCGTTACCTCCGGCAGCCTGTCTTGAGAATCCGAACTTTGCAGCGCTGCTTGGATTTGACTAATTTCCCTCAGCCAACTCAAACATATTTTTGTGACTTTCCTTTAAAATATTAGCAAGGAGTGCCGGATTTTGGGAAAATTAAAAAAAATTCAGCTATTAGATTGTGTCTGAAAATTAACAGCCTCAAACTTCAACACCAGAAGAAGTTCAGGAAGTAATTGCTGAGTTCAAGCAATATTGGCAACGGCTAATCGACGATACTCGGGAAATGACTCAAAAGGTAAAAATGCCCCAGCAAGCAGTGAGGAAGCAGTGATAAAATGATCCAGAGATAGTTTACATTGATGGGGCGTTAGGGAATTTGCTATCGCCACAACCTTCCTAAAAACGAGATTAATTGCGGTTGTCTAGGATGTTATGTTTTTTTAGGTTTATCTACTTAATTGTACTGTTTTCTTTCCCCGCAGCTTTTCCCGATCCCCATTGCTTGAGAAGGGCGGAAAAGATTCCGGTTGGAAGTGTATTGATGAGTTGGGGCATTTAGGGAACTCCACTCGATCGCAAACATTCATAGAATTGCTACGATCGCAAAATGTGGAAAATTTACTTCTTATCAAATTTCAACAGTACAATTAGTAGAATTGCTGAGGGATTTCAACCCTCACCATTGTCCCCGTTGATGCAGGCCGTATAGCTCTCAATAATAATAATAATAATAATTTAAAAATCGCTCAAACGCACGAGCAGACTGCACCTTAATATATCCGCAGATAGATGGCTAATCCTTGATTTTAGGAAATTCTAGGATATATTATAAAAATAAAAACTTAATAAAATACTTCGTTAAAAAGAGCAAAAACAGGGTATAAAAAATGACGAAAAAAAATAATTCCCAGAAATATCTACCTAAATCTGGTATGAAAGCCGATCGACAGCAGCAGAACAATCAAAACGACTTATTTCGTGTAGTCGGAATAGGAGCCTCTGCCGGGGGATTGGAAGCCTTTAACAAATTACTCAGCCATTTGCCGATCGATACGGGCATGGCATTTGTAATAATTCAGCATATGTTGCCGACTCAGGAAAGTGTGTTGGGAGAGATTCTGGCTCGCTCGACCCAGATGCCCGTGCATGAGGCAACAGATGGGATGCCCGTAGCACCGGATCAGGTCTACGTCATCCCCCCGAATGTCAGCATGACCATCGAGCAAGAAGCGGTGCTGAAGCTAACGCCTCGCGGCAAAACATACGGGATGTTTATGTCCGTCGATATTTTTCTGCTTTCCCTCGCCGCAGAACGCGGGAACCAAGCCATCGGAGTCGTTTTGTCCGGGGGCGACGGCGATGGTGCCCAAGGGTTAAAAGCGATTAAGGCCGCAGGCGGTATTACTTTTGCCCAATGTGAAGACTCGGCACAAGTCAGCAGTATGCCGAACACTGCGGTGGCTACGGGTCAGGTAGACTTTATCTTGACACCGGAAAAAATAGGCCAGAAAATAGCAGAGATCAGCCGTCATCCCTACATTGTCCATCAGCCTCAGACAGAATCGACTACCAGCGAAGATACGACCGAAAGTATAGATGCGATCGCCACCATCTACAGTTTGCTGCGCGCCGCTACAGGAGTTGATTTTACTCACTACAAACAAACAACCTTGAAGCGACGGATGGAGCGACGGATGTTCCTGTACAAGCTGGAACGGTTCGAGGATTATGCCGAATATCTCCAAAACACCCCGACAGAAGTAACGGCGCTTTATCACGATGTCTTCATTCATGTCACGAGCTTTTTCCGGGACCCCGAAAGCTTTGAGGCTTTAAGGAACATGGTTTTTCCCGAAATCGTTAAAGAGAAATCGTCGAAAATACCGATCCGAATTTGGGTGGCCGGCTGTTCAACCGGTGAAGAAGCTTATTCGATCGCCATCTGCTTGTTAGAGTTTTTAGCAGATCGAGCTACCGATCTGCCGATTCAGATTTATGCGACAGACATCAGCGAAAATGCGATCGCCCAGGCGCGCCGCGGCTTTTATACGGCAGGCCAAGTCGCGGATATTTCACCCCAACGCCTGCATCGGTTCTTTGTGCAAGTCGAGGGCGGATACCAAATCGCTCAGCCGGTGCGCGAACTCTGCATCTTTGCTAAACAAAACCTGATCAGCGATCCGCCGTTTTCCCGGATGGATTTGATCACCTGTCGGAACGTGCTGATCTATCTCGGCCCGCCTTTGCAGAAAAAGCTGCTGCCAATTTTCCACTATGGGCTTCAGCCCGCGGGCTTTTTGCTGTTAGGCACTTCGGAAACGGTTGGTGACTTTTCAGAATTGTTTAGGCTATTAGACAAAAAGAACAAAATTTATACTAAAAAACTGCTGTCGCATTGGCTGAGCATGGATTTAACTGCTAGCAACTATCCTGCGACATTCTTCAACCCTCTACCGCTGGTGACGGAAACCTTAAACGAAATAGAGATCGAGAAACATGCCGATCGCATTGTTTTGAATCACTATGCGCCTGTCGGCGTCGTAATTAACACAGCCAAGGAGATTCTGCAATTTCGAGGACAGACGAGTGACTACCTAGAACCGTCTCCCGGTAGGGCTAGCTTGAATTTGCTGAGAATGGCAAAAGAAGGATTGCGCCTCGAACTCCGCACTGCAATTGAACAGGCCTCCCAGCAGCAGTTGCCGGTCAAACGTACTGGCTTGAAAATTAAAGAAAACGATCGCATCCGCCTCGTCATAATTAATGTGATTCCATTCCCAACAGCCGCTGTAGAAAAAAACTATTTTTTAGTTTTGTTTGAAGAGGAGCAGCCGATCCCTGTAATACCTGCTGCAGACAATGGTAAAGTCAAATCCGATATTTTAGAGGGTGAAAGTTTGGAGATTGCGAGGCTGCAAGAAGAACTCAAAATCACAAAAGACCACCTGCAATCGATCATCCAAGAACATCAAGCCGCTAACCAAGATTTGAGAGCCGCCAACGAGGAGATTTTGTCGAACAACGAAGAGTTGCAAAGTACAAATGAGGAACTCGAAACCGCAAAAGAAGAGATTCAGGCAACCAATGAAGAACTGAACACAATTAATGACGAATTGCAGCGGCGCAATGTTGAATCAACTCAGGTGAGTAACGATTTACAGAATCTGCTGGGCACCATCAATATTCCGATTCTGATGGTGGGAGGCGACCTGCGAATCCGCCGGTTTACTCCCGCAATCGAAACCATCTTTAACTTGATTTCTAGCGATGTGGGGCGCTGTTTGAGCGACATCACTCACAAGTTGATAGTGCCGGAGTTAGAGCCAATGATTATAGAAGTGATCCGCACCCTCAATTTGAAAGTTGAGGAGGTTCAAGATCGAGAGGGTCATTGGTACGATCTGCATATTCGACCGTATCGGACGATCGACCACAAGATTGATGGAGCTGTGGTGATGTTGGTGGATATCAACGATCTCAAAGTCACCGCCCAGCAGTTGATGGAAGCGAAAAATTACGCCGAAACGATCGTAGAAACCGTGCGGGAACCTTTGCTAGTGCTGGATCTACAACTACACGCGATCACCGCCAACCGTTCTTTCTACGAGACGTTTCAGGTGATGCGTATCCACACTGAGCAACACTCGATCTTCGATCTCGGTAACGGACAGTGGAATATTCCCAAGTTGCGATCGCTCCTAGAAGAAATTCTGAGAGGAAAGACCGAGTTTCACGATTTTGATGTCGAGCATGAGTTTGAGCACATCGGGCATAAAGTAATGCGGCTCAATGCCCGCAAAATGCCTCCGATCGGCGATACACAGATGATTCTGTTGGCGATCGAGGATATCACCGAGCAAAAACAGTTGGAGAAAGAACGCAGCCTTCGGATTGAAGAACAATTGGCTCGTGTCGCTGCTGAGGAGGCCAACCGCGTCAAAGATGAGTTTTTGTCCGTCCTCTCTCACGAACTGCGGACGCCGCTCAATGCGATGATTGGCTGGGCACAGTTGCTGCGCCTGAAAAAATTTGACCAGGCTAAAACCGAGGAGGCGCTAAAAACGATCGAGCGCGCCGCCAAAGCACAAAACCAGCTCATCGATGACATATTAGACGTTTCGCGGATTACCACAGGCCAGTTTCGGCTCAATGCTTCTGAAATTGAGCTGAATCCACTGGTTGAAAGTTCGATGGAGGTGGTTCGTTTGGCAGCAGAAGCCAAAAATCTTCAAATCGAATCCAGGCTAACTTCTTTAACACTAAAGGTATTGGGCGATCCAAACCGTTTACAACAGGTAGTGTGGAATCTACTTTCAAACGCGATTAAATTCACCCCAGCCGGAGGAAAAATGGAAATCGCATTAGACTGCATTGATGGCATGGCTCAAATCCAAGTTAGCGATACGGGTAAGGGCATTCATCCTAATTTTCTGCCCTATGTGTTCGATCGCTTCCGTCAGGCGGATAGTAGCTACACTCGCAGAGACGGTGGATTGGGACTAGGACTCTCGATCGTCCGTCATTTAGTAGAACTCCACGGCGGTACTGTTAGTGCAACAAGTTCCGGTGAGGGACAAGGGGCAACGTTTACCGTGAGGTTGCCGCTACGAACAGAGATCCCATGATTGTTGACTGTTGACTGTTGACTGTTGACGGTTGGCTGTGAGTCAAAAAAATGCAAATTGCGCGAATTATTTGTTGGCCGCTTGATTCGACTCGATCGGGACGATAAAGCGCGGATTTGATATCATTCCGGCGCAACCGCAATTGATATTATTTCTAATCTTATCTCCTCATCTGATACCAATTTTTTATGAAGCCCCGTAGAATCTGATCCCCCCTAACCCCCCTTAATAAGGGGGGGACAAGATTCTTCTCAAAGTCCCCCTTCTTAAGGGGGATTTAGGGGGATCGAGATATGTGCAACTTCACCTTAAATTGGTATGATATCGTTTCCGGTTGCATCACAATAATAAAATCGAGTCAACAGTGAACACTCAACTATTGAGTTTTTCCACCCCTGCTTCTACAGTCAACAGTCAACAATCATTCCGGTTGCATCACAATAATAAAATCGAGTCAACAGTCAAGAATGATTCCGCTGCAACCGGAATCCATATAACTATTTACCAACATTAACCTGAGCGCCATCCTTAAGAAAACCAGCGCCAGTAACAACCACCCGATCGCCCGCCTTCAAACCCTTTTTAACCTCCACCTTAGCAGCAGTCAAATCCCCCACAGCGCCTCCGGAAATTTCCCCGAGTTCCACAGGTTGAGCCTGTACCTTGTCCTGGCCCACAAGTTTGTAAACAATAGAACTGCCGTCAGCTTGCGGCACAATAGCTTTAGCGGGCACTTTCAAACCTTGAGCCGTTGCCGTCGCAATTGATGCGCGCAAAAACATTCCCGATCGCAAAAACTCGCTGGCCGGCAAATCAATCTTCACCGTAGCTTGCCGATTTTGCGGGTCAACTACCGGCGAAATTTCTCGCACAGTTCCTGACAACTTAATCCGCTTGTCAGAATCCGAAGTAATTTGCACTGCTGTTCCAGGCCGCACTTGCGAAATCTGAGTTTCCGGCACTTTCAATTGCAGTTCCAGCTTGTTGCCCCGAATAATCGAAAAGAGTTTTTGACTTCCCGAAGAAACATCGCCAACTCGACCAATTCTTTCAGCCACAGTGCCGCTATCGGGCGCTCGAACAATTGTTTGTTCTAGTTGAGTTTGTAACTGTTTGACTTGTGCATCATTGCTGCGGACACTTGCTGCGTTATTTCCAACATTTGCTCTCGCACTGCTGACACTCGCTCCGGCCGTATTCACTTTCGCACGAGCGCTGGCGAGGGCGGCTCTAGCCGTACTGATATTAGCTTCAGCAGTAGCTACTTTAGCAATAGCCGATCGCACTTCTTCCGCTGCTTTATTCTGTTCTTCCAAAGCTGTATTCAAGTCAGCTTTAGCTTTGTTCAAGTCTTGAACAGCAGTCTGCCGCTCTGTCTTTCGCCTTTCCAAATCTTGCTGGCTAATTACTCCCTGAGCAGCCAAATCTTGGGTGCGATTTACTTCTCTTTGAGCTTGATCTAATTTAGCCTGAGCGGAGGCAATGCCTGCTTTCGCTTGAGTGACACCGGCTTTAGCTTGTTCCACACCTGCTCTTGCCTGCCCGACGCCTGTTTTGGCTTGCGCTGCGTCAGCGATGGCTTTTTCAACGCCAGCTTGGGCTTGAGCAACGCCGGCTTGGGCTTCTTGTTGGGCTGACTCGGCTTGCTGTACCTGAGCTTGGGCTTGTTCTACCGTAGAATTGGCCGATTGTACTCCCGCCAGCGCTTCGGCAATTTGCGATCGTAGCACCGAATCGTCCAAAACCGCCATCGTCTGACCTTTTTCTACCGCATCCCCTTCATTGACCAACACCTGCTTGATTTGCAAACCGTTAGCCTGTGGCAGCACCGGCAGCAAGTCATAGGCTGCCACGGCGCCTGTCGCTTCCAAACTTTCACCCACCTGGGCAGATTCCACAGGCGCCACTGTCACCGTCGGAGCCGCCGCCTGCTGGTTTACCGGTGGAATTGGAGCGGCAGGACGCGAACTCTGATTGCCCCCAGTCAAGTTGACTGCTAGCAGCGTTGCAGCCACCCCAACCCCTGCGCCCGCCAACAAAGCCGGCCACCTGATTTCTTTGCGGGGCCCAACTTCAGTTGCTTCAGGTTCCCAAACCTGTTCCCCCTCCATTTCTGGAGCTTCTAGGGGAACTTCTCGTTCATCTTCCTCACCGGAGAATTGCCAGCGAGAGTTGTCTGAGACTTCACTTTCAGCTACATCCACTGCTGATTTCCTGTCGCGCCCGCTCTCCACGGAGGAAAGGGGTTGCTTTTCTTCGGCTTCTGAAAAAACTTGATTAGTCACGGTAGTTCCTCTCGCCAGTATGGGCCTTTCCTTTTTTTATATTGTAAAGAAAGATTACGATATTATTTAGTTCATTTTAGCCGAGGGTATCTGGAGTAGCGCTTCCTCCTTTTGGGTGAGTATGGCGCCGTTTCACCCTACAATGGCAATTTTGATTAACTTTGATGGAAGTTTGTTCGATCGAGATTAAATTTGATCTGCCTCTGGGGCTAAGAGCTGTATCGTAATTTCTAGACAAATCTAGACAAAACTCCTCAATCGTCCATAATCAGTAATAGCAAAGCAAATACATCGGAGGTCGAAACGATGCTTATTTCATTCAAAACGGCATTAGTCCTAAATAACAAACAGGTAACAGCGTTTCGTAAGCATTGCGGCGTTGCTCGTCATGCCTACAATTGGGGTAATGCAGTAATTCGGGAGATTCTCGAACTCAGAGAAACCGATAAATCGATTAAAGTGCCTAGCTCGATTGACTTACATAAACGTCTAGTTGCTGAGGTTAAGCCTGAGAATCCCTGGTATTATCAAGTTTCCAAGGCATCGCCTCAGCAAGCCTTAGCCGAGTTGCGTACAGCCTGGGATAGATGCTTCAAGAAAGTGTCTAAACAACCTCGCTATAAGAAGAAAGGACGTTCACACGATTCTTTTTATTTAGAGCAAGGAACCAAAGCTAAACCAGGAATTCGTAACGATGGCAAGCGAGTCAAGCTTCCTAAAATCGGTTGGGTGAGATTGACAGAGGCGTTGCCTGTAAATTCAGTTCATAACTGTGTGATTAGTCGCACAGGTGATAGTTGGTTTATTGCCATCAAGTATGAAATCGAAAAGCCTGTAGTGGCTACAAATCGACCTACGATAGGTGTTGATATCGGTATCAAAGAATTGGCTGTAACCAGTGATGGCAAGGTGTTTTCAAATCCCAAACCTTACCGAAGAATGAGCAAGAAAATGAAGCGTCTACAGCGTTCTGTCAGTCGCAAGGTCAAAGGGTCTAAAAATCGGTGGTCGGCGATTCGATTACTAGCAAGACATCATGCAGCCGTTGCCAATATTCGCAAGGACGCGATTCATAAGCTCACGAATCATCTCGCTAAAAACCACAGCGTTGTGAAGATTGAAGACTTGAGTGTCAAAGCTTTCTTGAAAAATCATAAGTTGGCAGGCGCTATTGCAGATTGTGGAATGTACGAATTCAAGCGTCAACTAGAGTACAAGACTGAGAAGTTTTCTAGCCAGTTAATTCTAGTTTATCGTTTCTTTCCTAGCTCTCAAATCTGCTCCGGTTGCCATGTGCATCGTCACAAAATGCCACTTAAAAACCGCGTCTATCATTGTCCTGAGTGCGGACACACTGAAGACAGAGATTTGAACGAGGCTAAAAATATCGAACGATGGTTTGAAGGAATTTATATTCCGATTAGTTCGGATAAAACGGTAAGTTCTACCGAGATTGCTTGTGGAGCAGACAAACCTCTTAAGAGTCATCTTGAGACTGCCTTGAAACAGGAAGTAAGCACCGAAACCACCAATGTCCAGTTAAGTCTAGACTTAGGTAGTTTTGGGTAGGTCTTATAGAACGGGATACTGAATATTAGCGCAATGGGCGATCGTCGGGGCGATCGCGAGCGCATTGTCTGTCCCCGAGCGGTTTTGCTGTCACCAACTCATCAATGCTGAGAAAATGCAGTCTAATCTTGAACTGATTATTGCTAATCTATACTCTAATGTGTTTGTCGTAGAACTCGACAAATCGGCTCAGTAAGTTGTACCAGTTTAATTGACAAAAATCAAAATGAATAGTCTCTTTTCTCCCCTCCAACAGTTTCTAATTACTTGGCTGCTAGTGCTAGTGACGGGATGGTTTACCCTGACTGCTGTCAGTTATGTTGGGGAACTGGTCAGCATTTTAGTAACCGCGGGACTGGTTGCATTTTTATTAAATTATGCAGTAAAAAGACTGGAAGTATTTTTGCCGCGGGGAGTCGCTGCAGCGCTGGTTTATTTAACTGCGGGCGTGATAGTAGTAGTAATCGGTGTAACTATTGTGCCGCCGGTGTTCACCCAAGCGAGCCAGTTGGGGGTGAGGTTGCCGGAATTGCTGGAGTCGGGGCGGCTGCAGCTAGGTGAATTTCAAGCCTGGAGTGCCGAGCGCAATTTACCGTTTGACGTGCAAATATTGGAGCAGCAACTGTCAGCTAGAGTCCAAGGACAAGTCCAGGCGATCGCCGGTACGGGTTTAGGCTTAGTTGTCGGTACTGTTAACTGGTTTGTGGACTTAATTTTTATTGTGGTGATTTCCTTTTATATGCTGCTAGACGGGCAAAGAGTGTGGCAGGGTTTGACCAGCATTTTTTCCCCAGAAATTCGCTATGTTTTAACAGAGACTTTGGAGCGAAACCTCCAGCGATTTGTATCGGGACAGTTATTGCTGGGACTATTTATGGCCATCTCGCTGAGTTTGGCTTTTTCGTGGCTGCAAGTTCCGTTTTTTCTGTTGTTTGCCGTGTTTATAGGATTGACGGAAATAATTCCGTTTATTGGGGCCACTTTGGGAATTGGGACTGTTAGTATAATTGTAGCGTTTATTGATTGGTGGCTGGCGCTGCAAGTGTTGGTAGTGGCGATCGGTCTCCAGCAAATCAAGGATAATTTAGTAGCTCCCCGAATCATGGGCAATCTCACCGGATTGAGTCCGGTAATTATTTTCACAGCTTTGCTTTTAGGAGGTAGAGTGGGAGGATTGTTGGGAGTTATCCTGGCAATTCCGCTCACTGGGGTTGTAAAAAGTATAGTAGAAATTGTACTCAATCCCAAATTGCCGCCCCAAACAGGCTCGTTTTTCTACAATCCTTTTAGCGGCGAGGAATTGGGAAAAATACCAGAAGATGAAACTAGAATAATCTTGGTGGGAGATGAACAAAAGTAGTCTAATTTTTGTAGTAAGTAGTTCAGTTATGAAAACTGTTATAAGTCAGGAATTAACTTTTGGCTGCTGAGTCCCTTAAGAACAGACTAAAGTCTCTACAAAGAACTTTAGTCTTTATTACTAACCCACTTAAAATCTCAAACCTAAAAACTTATGAACTGGTGGCAAAATCTTAGAAACAATCCTCTAGCTCGGTTGGGAGCCGTGCTACTGTTAATTTTTTATACAGTCGCGCTTTTAGCCGAATTTGTGGCACCTTACGACCCCTACGACTCTCAATTAAACGGTTCATTGCTGCCACCAACTCAGATTTATTTAAGCAGCCAAGATGGGCGCTTTATCGGCCCGCACGTTTATCCGACTACTCAGGGCCCAGTGGATGCGAATACCGGCGCTCGCGAGGTAATTGTAGACTGGCAAAAACCCTCTGTTCTCGGTTTGTTTGTCAAAGGTTCCCCCTATAAATTTTTAGGATTTTTGCCTTTTGACAGGCACCTGTTTGGCACTACAGGAGAAGGTCAAATTAATCTTTTAGGCACGGATGAACAAGCTCGCGATCAATTCAGCCGCTTAGTACACGGCAGTAGAATTAGCCTCAGCATCGGTTTAGTAGGAATAGCCATTTCTTTTCCCTTGGGATTGTTAATCGGAGGCATATCTGGTTATTTCGGCAGTTGGATTGATAGTATTTTAATGCGTTTCGCCGAAGTATTGATGACAATTCCCGGTCTTTATTTATTAGTAGCGCTAGCAGCAGTATTGCCACCGGGATTGACAAGCGCTCAGCGCTTTATATTGATTGTGCTGATTACTTCATTTATCAGTTGGGCGAGTTTAGCGCGGGTGATTCGCGGTCAGGTACTGTCAATTAAACAGCTAGAATTCGTGCAAGCGGCGCGGGCAATGGGCGCCAATCCAATTTATATTATTGTCCGCCACGTTTTGCCACAAACTGCTACTTATGTAATTATTTCTGCTACTTTGTCTGTTCCGGGTTTTATTGTGGCGGAGTCGGTTTTGAGTTTAATTGGCTTGGGAATTCAACAGCCAGATCCTTCTTGGGGAAATTTACTATCCCTGTCTACTAATGCTTCGATTTTAGTGTTGCAGCCTTGGTTGGTTTGGCCTCCGGCGATACTGATTATTTTGACCGTTTTGGCGTTTAATTTATTGGGGGATGGATTGCGGGATGCTCTCGATCCGAGAAGCATTCAAAGGTAATCTCATTTCCGGTTACACCGGAATGATGTTGACTGTTGACGGTTGACTGTTGACAGTGAACAGTGAACTCGAATTTACTATTCCGATGCTAACGGATTTGATATAATTGGGAGTTAGTAATTTCTAGTTTGCAGGCAGAGCAGGTGTAACCGTTACGCCCCGTAATTTTGCAGATTAACCGGCAAGCAAATGGTGAAAGTAGAACCAACACCCTCCTGACTTTTTACGGAAATATTGCCACCCATCATTAGGCAAAAACGCTGGCTAATTGCTAGTCCCAAACCGGTGCCGCCGTACTTGCGGGTGGTGGAAGCGTCTGCTTGGGTAAAGGGTTGGAAAATTTGCTGCAACTGCTCGGGAGTCATCCCAATTCCTGTATCTGTACAATTAACAACTAAAAATTCTTTACTAGCAATTGAAGATTGAGAAATTGCCGCAGGTTCAGAAGTGTTTTCTTGTTTTGCTTCGCTGCTGTCGCCCGCAATTTTTTCTCGGCTGGCTGTGAGGGTAATTGTACCGTTTTGAGTGAATTTTGCGGCATTGCTCAGCAAATTTAATAAAATCTGCTGCACTTTCGTAATGTCACCGTGCATGGTGCCGATATTGCTAATTTGATCCAAGTTTAGAGTGTTGCCGTTCTTCTCAATTAGCGGCGCGGCAGTAGATGCTACTTCTTCAATCAAGGCGGCGATGTCGAAGGTTTCTAAGTAAAGATCCATGCGGCCGGCTTCGATTTTAGAAATGTCGAGAATGTCGTTAATTAGCGATAGCAAGTGTCTGCCGGAAGTGCGAATTTTGTCTAAATCTGGGGTGAGTTCATCGTAACCCAATTCTGCCGTTTCTTCTTGGAGCATTTCGCTGTAGCCGATGATCGCATTCAGAGGTGTCCGCAGTTCGTGACTCATGTTTGCTAAAAATGCGCTTTTTGCGGTGGAAGCGGCTTCGGCTGCTTCTAGGGCGAGTTGCAAGGCGGATTCAAAGACTTTGCGATCGCTAATATCCTCGACGCTGCCTTCATAGTAGAGTATCTCGCCGTTGGCGTCGCACACTGCACGCGCGCTTTCGGAAATCCAAATTACGCTGCCATCAACACGGTAAACTTGTGACTCAAACCCCGAAACTTCTCCGAATTCTTGCATCACCCGCATAAACTTGTCGCCCTCCTGAGGATTGACGTAAGCTTGCTGTCTGATGTTTGTGAGATTTGATGTCAATTCTTCAGGAGTGGCGTAGCCGTAGATGCGGGCTAAAGCTGGATTTACGCTCAAGAAACGACCTTCGGGGGTTCTTTGAAAAATTCCTTCGACGGCATTTTCAAATATGCTGCGATATTTTTGTTCTGCTTGACGCAGAGCGATTTGTGTACGATCGCGCTCACTCGCTTCGATCGCCAATGATACCAAATCTGCCAGGGAAGCGGCAAAATTTTGTTCTTCTAATGTCCAGTTGCGAGTAGTTCCCACTTGTTCGATACAGATGACTCCGACTGTTTGTCCGCCGAGGCGCACTGGCGCGTCTAAGGTAGAAGTAGTGCCAGCTTGTGAAAAGTAAGATTCGGCAAATTCTCTAGTTCTAATATCTGAGAGAGCGTCCTCGGCTGCGATCGTCCGGTGTTCTTCCAAAGCTTGAAAATAAGCTGGATAGTCTGCTGCTGCGAGTTCGGCGCCTGCTTCATGCTGTTCGCTGCTGCGGTGAAATTGGTCGAGACATCGCAGTTTCGATCGGCTCTCATCATACAGCCACGCGCCAGCTTTTTCTGTCTGTAGGGTATGAGCCGCCGCTTCGGTGATTTGCCTCAAAGCTACTTTTAAATCACCGCGATAAAGTGCTTTATTTCTTGCCAATTCTACCAAAACCGTATTTTGTTTGAGCAATTGTTTTTGCCTTTGCCGTCGCGCCGATTCGGCTCGCTTCTGTTCGGTAATGTCCCGGGCTACCACAATGACGGATTCTTCTGAAAGCGGTGAAATGCTGGCGGCAAAACAAACTTCGCGGTCGTCAATGGTTAAATCGTACTCGATGCTGACAGTTTGCTGAGTATCTAAAGCTGCTCGGATGTGGTTGAGAAAATTGTCGGCTGTAGCTGGCGGAAACACCTCTGTGACTGTTTTGCCAACTAATTCTTCGGCTGGTTTGTAGAGCAGAGAAAGATTTGTGGGCGCAATTTTTAAATAGCGGCCGCTGGCGCCCACAACTATAATTAATTCGTTCATAGCTGCGAACAAAGCCCGCAATTCTGCTTCGGCAGCTTCGAGTTCGGCAGTCCGCTCTGCTACTCGCTGTTCTAAACTAGAGTTAGTTTGTTCTAGGGCAATAAAAGACGATCGCAATTGTCGGGCCATTTGGTTGAAAGACTGAGCTAGAAGGCCGAGTTCTTTGACGCCTTGAACTTCGACTTCGCCGTTTAATTCTGTGGAGGTGAAGTCGGATGATTCGGACATTTTTTTTAAAGCTTTGGAAGCTTCCAGCAATCGGGTAATCGGTTTGACAACCCAGCGAGAGGTGAAAATTCCGAGTGCGATCGCCAGTACGAAGGCAAAAAAGCACAATAAGATAGTTGTGCGAGTGTTGGCGTTAATTTGCTCCATAAAGTCTGCTTCTGGAATTGCCACTACAATCAGCCAATCGAGGCCACGGCCGTCTTGCAGGGGAGCAACAGTAATGAATTGACGTTTGCCGTCTATCTCGAAGGTAAACTGTCCTTTGCTGTCAATTTTTTCAAAACTATCAAATCGTTTTTGCAAGTATGTGGAGGCCGATCGAATTAGCAAATTTTTGCTCTGTGTCGCCAACATCCGTTTTTGTTCGCCTTTGTCGGTGACAAAGGGCAATTCGTCTGTGGAACTGGCGACTATTTCCCCGCTGCGTTCGATCGCAAAAACTTGTCCTGACGGGCTAATTTTGATGCTTTTGAGAAAATCGCTGATTTGAGAAAGAGTCAGGTCAATTGCCAATACCCCCCGCAGGTTTCCTGTTTCATTGTAAATAGGCATCACCGGCGTAATGCCCAGCACTGGCGGTGCTGCGAAGACGTAGATGGGAGACCAAGTGGCTTTTCCTGACTGTTTTGCAGCTTGGTACCACGGTCTAGTACGGGGGTCATAGGGGACGGTTTTGATTAGCTCAGTGCGATTTCCTTGGCTATCTAGGCGATAAATTTGGCGGTTGGGAGCGGTTGATTCGTCTCTGATGTATACTAAGTGTTCTGCTTCTCGCTTGAGCAAGAGGAATTTGCCCTGTTCGTCGCCGTAGTAGATGGTTGTATTTCGATCGCTCAGCTTGGTCTGGTTCCACAAATAGCGCTCTAAGTTGGGCAAGTCTTCCGGGTCTAAGTTTCCAGAGGCGATCGCAGCAGTATTCATTTGCAGGAATAAATGAGACACATCCCCAAAACTGCGGAAATTTTCTTTAGTCCTCGCTGCGACTTCCAAGCTTAACCTCGTAGCAAGGTCATTGACGGCTTTCTGGCCATTGCGAAACGAAAGCCATCCAGTCACGCCGACTGCTACGGAGATTTGCACCACCAGGGGTATCAACAAGACTAGGCTTAGTGACATCTTGGGGGAGCTTTTCATCAGACAACTGCTTAAATTTTTAAATAACATCAATATTCTGACACCTACCGGGTTTGCGTATCGTTTGTAGTTTAAGAGATGCCCTAGATATAATTTACAAAGTTGTGCAGCAATAGTGAAGTGGGGTGGCCGCCTGCTCAAAACTTGGCTGAGATTTCCACCGCTACTGTAAAAACTTGTAATATTAATGATGCCACTACTTGCGTGAATGTGGCGATATCTCTGGGGACTCGCGGCCAAAAAGTCACACCAGGTTAGAACAAATGCAATTGTAGACCCGCGATCCAACTTTGGTTGTCATCAGTCATTCCCAATTATTCAATTCTTTAATCTAAAATTTAAAATCTCAAATCTAAAAGTGTATCAGTTCCTCCGGGTGCAGATGCCCCACCTTACCCCTGCTTAATAAAAATTTGATTTACATTTTTTCTACAATGCCAGGACAAATGTAAATTCTGTGACAATCGAGTGTTAAAAAATTTGCTATTAATAAGATAAGCCGCCAAAATCCCGATCGAACAAAGAGGATAATTGAAGCATCTGCATTTCATCAACGCCAGCAAAGTAAAGCGTTTTTGGCTTTTTTGGACGATGGCTTACGCCCCGCTTCGCTACGACATTTTGGCAAAATAATACTTCTGGAGGATGACATGAACTATACATTTGAAATCCTGGGCGTATCTCCAACTTTAACATTTTTTAACCAGCAGCAGGAATTGCTGAAACAACAGCAGCCGTCGGGTGTAGAATACTTGGGAAACTGGAAGTGTACTCTTGATGCGTTTGTGGCATCCGTGGAGACAGTTTCTCCTTACCGGGGCTGGGATGTCGATCGAGTTGTAGACACCGTGATTAGTTTCTGGATGAACAACTCCGATAGCGTCCAGTATTGGAGGCACAGGCTGGAGGATGCCGGCAGCGAAAACTTGTTAGTAGCCAGAGTAGGCGATATCAAGTCTTTGCAAGCCGCCTTTGAATCGCTGCTAGGCGAATAGGAAAATCGCCAATTGCGAAAAAGTCGATCGACTTTTTCGCAAAAATCAACTCAACTGTCTATTCACAATTCCCAATTCCCCTGATTGGCGGCACGGAAGTCGCAGATATAAAATATCTGTTTCTTCCAGCTTCTACCTTCCATCTGCCTGATGTCTTCAACATCTGGCTAATGACTAATGACTAATGACTTCGCAATTGGCAATTCCCAAATATTATGTCTCGTTCCAAAGCCCTGCAATCTTATATTTTTGTCCGCTTGCTCCTGGCACCGCTAATGTTGTGGACAATCACCACAGCAGTATTTTTATTGTTGCGGGCCACTCCGGGCGACCCCATAGATGCCATTCTCGGCTCGCGAGCTCCCGCAGGCGCCAAAGAAGCAATGCGAACTCAACTCGGCCTCGACGCACCCCTGTGGCAGCAATATCTCAACTACATGAAAGACTTGTTGAGCTTCGACTTGGGAACCTCCATCACCACTCGCGGACAAACCGTGTGGCAAATTATCGGAGATTATTTCCCCGCGACAGTGGAATTAGCAGTTTGTAGCATGGCCATAGCTTTAATTGTCGGCATCAGTATCGGTTCCCTGGCAGCATCCCGCCCCAACACTATTTTCGATGCTGTCGGCCGTTTGTTTGGCATTATCACTTACTCGCTGCCCGCTTTTTGGGCCGGTATGGTTTTGCAGTTGATTTTCGCGGTGCAGTTGGGATGGTTTCCCTTGGGAACTCGCTTTCCCGTGACATTCCCCGCCCCCGAAGGCTACACAGGACTCTACACGATTGACAGTCTCCTGAGCGCTAACCCTGGTCAGTTTCTCACATCTTTGCATTATTTGGCACTTCCGAGTTTGACCTTGGGCATTCTTTTGAGCGGCATTTTCGAGCGCATTGTCAGAGTGAATCTCAAGCAAACTTTGCAAGCAGATTATGTCGAAGCAGCTAGAGCTAGAGGCATTCCTGAATTGCAGATTTTATGGGCTCACGCTCTGAAAAATGCACTAATTCCGGTGATTACTGTCTTAGGATTGACTTTTGCTGCACTGTTGGGCGGTGCTATTTTAACAGAGGTTACTTTTTCTTGGCCGGGGTTGGCAAATCGCCTTTACGAAGCGATTAGCTTGCGGGATTATCCAACTGTTCAAGGTATTGTGGTGTTTTTTGCGGCAATTGTCGTAATTGCCAGCATTGTGATTGATATTTTGAACGCTTACGTTGACCCGCGAATTCGGTACTAAAAATATCAATGAAGAAGGGCAACGGATGCGCGACTGTTGCACTTTCGGCTTTTTCTACCTGTCCTTTCTGTCGGCGCGAGATGTTTCAGCCAGCGGTGGCCCTGTGGAAGCAGTTGTCAAAAAGATCGATCGGCTTTTAGAGTGACGACACTTAGCGATTTATGGGCAATACTGGAGAAAATAAAGTTATACATTTGAGGAAACGCTGATGAGATTATTGCGAACAATCGCCGCTCTATCGGCGGCCTTGACCCCACTGATGGCTGAAGCTGCCTTTAGCCGTCCCATGCCGGGAACAGCCGATTTTCCCAGAGCCTCAAACCCCGATGTAAATGTGCCGGTTTGCTTCATCGAAACCCGAGGCGGCACAACTTTTGATTTAGTCAGCTTGTGCGGCAGCAATGCTGCTCCCCAAAACACTGCTCCGGTTGCGGGCAACCCCGCCAATGCTCCTGCAAATAACCCCAATGCAGGCACTCCTCCGCCTCCTCCCCCGAACCCCAACGCCATCACCAGAGATGGTACCGGCACCCCGATAACTACTCCAACAGGCACGGCAAATCCCAACAATCAGAATAATGCCAATCCGGGAACTTCGCCCGCAGGTACTCCCAACAATGCCAATCCGGGAACTTCGCCCGCAGGTACTCCCAATGCCAATCCGGGAACTTCGCCCGCAGGTACTCCCAACGCCAGTCCGGGAACTTCGCCCGCAGGTACTCCCAATGCCAATCCGGGAACTTCACCGAGTACCAATCCCAATAATCTCAATCCGGGAAGTTCGCCCTATATCACTCCCAATAATCCCAATCTGGGAACTTCGCCGAATACCAATCAGAATAATCTCAATCCGGGAAGTTCACCGAGTACCAGTCCCAATAACAGTGCGTCTCCCACGGGTGGAACTGCTGGCGGCGGCAACGGCGATTTAGTTCCCAATCCCACTCTCAATCTTCCGAGAGTGCCGCCGAGTTCCTTTAGCCCCGGAGGTCTTGCACCGACTAGAGATGCGATTGATGGCCCCCGCCAGTAATCGGCGAAGTGTCTGAACTTTCATCACAGAAACCGGGTTTCTCGGAAACCGTCTCTTTTTCAGGGATATTTCACCCGCGAGAAAGCCGGAATATTTATTTGCCTGCGTAATATTGATGTCAGGTGCGATCGGCATATTTGGTAGCAGAGTAGCCAAATAAAAGTTAAGCTAAGAACTTGTAGACGCTATTAGCCAAGCACTCTTTCAAAACTGGACAACCAGGTAGAAGCAGTGAGAAATAGCCAGCTTTAATCCGTAACAGGATTAGCGATCGGCACAGGTTAAAGTTATTACCAGGCGGGTGCTCGCCAGCTCCAAGTTCTCAAGCTAAGCCATTAAACAGGCATATTTTTGTTAAGCCAGTGTGGTTTGGAAAGTACCGGCTGATAATATTAGCCAGACAAAATTAACCCGATTATTCGGAGGCTCTTCATGAGCAAAATATTTGTTTTAATACATTGGAACAAAATTGCTCTAGACCCGATCGCACTTGAGGAGGACATCTAGTGTCAAACTTAGTTCAACGCTTAGAAATAACCGCTCATCCGCAACTTGAAAAATCCCTCGGCTATCGAGGAGATAGTCGCTGGGTAGCTTGGCGCTGGGAACCCGACATCGACCAACTTATTTCCAGCGACGGCAAAACAGTCGGCACTGGCAATAATATGGCTTGGCTGGTGTTTTTGCAGCACGATTTAGTCGATCCTGCGGTACAAGAGTACAACCTTGGCGAGGGCGATCGCTACTGGCTGCTTTTAGACATCGAAACTAGAAATCTCTACGTCGGCGAAGGGAAAGCAGTTCAAAGTCTGCTCGAACAGCCGGAAAGTTTAGCTTTGTTGGCTTGTCTCGATGGCGGTAATGCCGATCGACAAACGGGTGAAACTTGGCAGCAAACCCTATCTCAACTAACAGCCAAACCAGTTGTTCGCAACCTCACAAATGCCCTTCCTTTCGGTATCGCGGCTGCTTTGATAGGTGCTTTAGGCATCGGAACCGGATTGTGGGTAGTGCCAACTGTGCAGCAGAAACTAGCCGAAAAAACAGCTTTTATTTCCCCAATTAGTTCTGGCGCCAACTGCGGGCTGGGCGGTTCCGACGATTTTTCAGCTTATATCGGTTCCTCAAGCGGAAACAAAGAACTTCATTTAATAGGCGTTTACGAAGCTAATGCGGATCACAAGAACCCAGATTTATCTAAAAGAGCGATCGAAGTCAAAGTAGAACGCCGAAACAAGCCAATAATTCTCGCGCTTTCAGCCTACGAACCCGTGCAGTGGAACATTACCGCAGAACCGGGCGCAGTTATCGAAAAAATCATCGTTAACGGATACCACAACCAAACTGTTTCAGGAGTTTCGGGAATTCCAGTAGAAGAGCACAGCTACGAAGAAACCGGAGACAATCTCGGCGACTTTATCTACAAGTGGGGTGCTACCCCTGAAAGTAGCAATACTTCTTCCCTCGTGACTAAATTGGAACAGAAAAACGGCACCCGTTTAACTTCCTTTCAAGGATGCTACAGAGGTAAGAACTTTAGTATTAATTGAGAGCAGCGACAGAGGGCGACAAGTTATACGATTTTCGATTTTCGATAGGGAATAACTGATTAGATATGGATTTGGAATTTGTTACAGTTCCATGGTTTTTTTTACTGGTGTTAAAACCTATCCCCCTAAAATCACAAAACCCGCGCCGGCGGGTTTTTTATTGAGAGTTAAACTTATTTGCACCTCTATGGTATGATATCCGGTGGCGTCATTACCCATTCCCAATTCTAACCATACTAATATATTTGCTATGAAATACTGGTACGAAACGCTCGCAGTAGCACAGCGGATTTTAATTGAATTGGGGAGGCGGCGACGCAGCTTAGTCTTGTGGAGTATTTTTCCAGTTTCTATCTTGCTAATTAACGCTTTAATTTTAAAAGAACGCGCTAATCTCACCACAGCAAAAGCCTTTGAAACTGCTGCACCTGCAAGCTTAGTAGGAGCGGCTTTATTTTTTAGCTGTCTCGGTGGTAGCGTAGCAACAGTAGTAGCAGAGCGAGAACAGCATACCCTCAAACGCTTGTTTATTTCCCCGCTGAGCGGCACTTCCTACTTTTTAGGAATTTTCCTCGCCCACAGTTGCATCGGCATTGGTCAGGTAATTTTAGTATACACGATCGCCTCTTGTTTAGGAGCGCAATTTCAAGGCTCTATTCTGCTAGGATGTGCGATTATTCTGCTCAGTATTGTATCTTATGTAGGTGTAGGCTTTATTCTCGGCACCCAGTTTGCGAGGCGCACTGAGGATGTCAACTCCCTAGTAGCAGCTTTCGGCGTCCCCTTATTGATTTTAGGAGGCGCATTTTTGCCTACTTCGCTCTTTCCCCAAAGTCTGCTGGATCTCGCCCAGTATAATCCAATTTATCACATGAACGAAGCGCTGATGGGCGTGTGGGCTGACGGCAAAGATTTGGCTGCTATTTCCGAACACTTTTGGTATTTATTCATATTTTCTATTACCATGATTGCAGGTGGATGGCTTTCTTACCGCAGGATGCTGAGAGTAGAAAGAAGACTTTAAAAGTATCTCATTATGTCGTAATTATTCATCTCTCACTTCTCTGACTCTGCGCCCTCTGCGCTCTCTGCGGTTTAATCGTTCAAAAACAACCGTAAATATATAAAATAATACGGATAATTAAAGAAGTGCTGCAAATAGAAAAGCTAAATAAGTCCTATGGCGAGCGTTCAGTGCTTAAAGATTTAACACTGCACATTCAAGCTGGAGAAATTTACGGTTTGCTCGGGTCAAACGGGGCGGGCAAAACTACAACTATCAATATTTTATGTAATTTGTTAAATGCCGACAGCGGTCAAGTTTATATTAATGGCGAACCTGTTTCCGACTCTACAAAATCCTTAATCGGTGTAGCGCCTCAAGAAAATTTGCTTTACAAAAGCCTTAGCTGCGAAGAAAACCTCAATTTTTTTGCTCAAATTTACGGCTTAGAGCGCAAACAGCGGCGCTATCAAGTAAGACACTGTTTGAAAGCAGTTAATTTGACAGATAGAGCTACAAGCCCTGTGGAAACTTTGAGCGGAGGAATGCAGCGCCGTTTGAATATTGCGGTGGCTTTGGTACACCAGCCTAAATTAGTAATTTTAGATGAACCGACAACGGGTTTAGATATTGAGGCTCGCTACGAAATTTGGGAGTTAATTCAGCGCTTACAATCGGAAGGAATTACAATTTTACTGACAACTCACTTGTTGGATGAAGCTGAGCGGCTGTGTCACAGAATTGGGATTTTAAAGAATGGCAGTATTGTAGCTGAAGGTAGTTTAGAAGAGTTGCAAAAACTGATTCCGGCTCAGGAAATTATCGTGGTAAAAACCGACGCAGAAGCTGAAGTCATCGCCCGCGCTAAACAATACAGTTTCATTCCCCGCCGCTACGGTAGCGATTTAGCTTTTTGGCTGCCGGAACGTTTAGAATTAAAAGAGATTATTTTGCTGTTCGACGGCATTTCTATTGATTCAATCGCTCGGTATCCGGTGCGATTAGAACATATTTATGTCGAAGTGACTAAACAAAGCGAACAATGACACAGTGCAACGGTCTAGCTTCTTGTGAACAGCCATCTTGGCTGTTCCACAATAAACTTAATGTTTTGTGGAACAGCCATCTTGCCTATTCTTGAAAAACTTATTGCTAATGGTGCAAGATGTAATATCTAACCAGATTTGATATTACACAGTCTTAGCCCACTCGATCCAAGTTTCCATCGGGCGGAAACCGACTGATTTGTAAAGCTTTGTCGCCCCCGTCAAACTGTCAGCATCGACGCTGAGTTTCGCAGTATTTGCACCCGCCGCTTTTAAGGAGTGCAAACCCGCCAGCAGCATCGCTTTTCCTAAACCCATTTTCCGAAAGTCGCGCCGCGTACCCAACAATTCAATCCAACCGTCTTTTGTGCCGCTGCGGGCGTTTTTTTGGGGTTTGATTTGACAGTCGCAAAAAGCTGCAAATTTGCGATCGCCCGAAACAGCAATCAAATCTAATTCCGGCTGATAATTCGGATCTTGCATCCAGTAGCGCACGGTTTCCGCAGTTAAATCGTGGTGATTCCAGTGATCGATAAATGACTGGTTGAACATATCTACCCAGGGTTGGATGTCTTGTTCTCCGGATACGTGTGTCAGCGCAAAATCTGCCGGAAATTCGGGTGTTGGTATGGGTTCAGCGAGCGATCGGGCCATTGTGAGAAAATAGCGATCGACCTCAAAGCCCTGTTTTTTTAACAGCATGATTTCATCTGTTTTATCCTCCCGGCTGTAGGTACGCAATTTCGCGGGCAAATTCCGTTCTTTTCCTACTTCGCGCAGCCGCTTTTCTCCCCACTTAATTATGTCTTTTTCTAAACCTTCGCTACGTTGATTTGGATGCACATAAAACCACAGACAAGCGTCTATCTCTTCTGGCGAATCTGGCATATCTAGGAGTGACAAACCGATTAGTTTGTAATTACCATCTTCCCACAACTGCACGTCGCGGGCTTTGTCGAGTTTGGGTGCATCAAGTACGAGCTTGAGTTCAGTTGCTGAGACTTCTTCGCCGAGGCGATCGACTGCTTCGCAAGCGTCGATCAAATTTGCGATCGCGCACCAGTCAGTTTCGCCCTTGTAGGAGCGTGTTGTCAGGATATTCATAGAAAACTTGCAATCCGTAATTTCGGACTGTTCCTCTTAATTAGTATGGGCAAACAAGTACAGTGAATTTCTTGCAAAAATCCAAGTTTTTGGTTATTAACCGCAGATGAACGCGGATGTAATGCAGATTTATTGTGGTGTCGATAAAACTCAGAAACCTGTTTATATCACCCAGGCTTTCAGGTTTTATCTCATAGCGCAATCATAAAAATTGGTTTGCCCTTTTGGGCTAGTTTTGTATGTGAGTTTATGGCTGGATGTCGATGAGTCGCGCTCTCTTTCGTTACCAAGCTTGGTGCTTAAGTAACTACTATTGTTTGAATAAAGTTTCTACAGCTAAGTAAAGAAGTTGTCACCCCCACCGGGTAGTTGATTTTTACTTTTGCTCTGTTTTACAATAAATCCTTTTTCAGGGATTTTTGGCTCCTCCTGTTAACTCGCCCGATCGGGGGAGAGGAGAAATTGAACTTATTTAAAAGTTCCCTATTTCCACTATAGCAATCCTAAATGATTTTCTATATCGAGAGCAATCCTAAATGATTTTCTGTGTGTAAGTATATTGACGTAT
>NZ_JAUBUI010000051.1:0-39464 GCF_036705385.1 Microcoleus sp. B3-A4
TCAGAGAAATAATCCAAGAGTTGTCAAAAAACCTGTTTCAAAATTTAAATCCAAAAAAGTTAAACACAGAGGTACTGAAATAAAAATGAATCCTCCTGTTTTTAATATCTTAAAGCCTCCCAAGCCTTAAGTAAACCGTATTGGCTTATAAGCAGCGGATGGGCATTGAAGAAATGTTCCGAGACTGTAAAACAGGAGGCTACAATCTTGAAGGAACAAGCCTCAAAGGGAACCGGCTTATTAACATGATTCTGCTCATGACACTGGCGTACAGTTCAGCAATATTTCAAGGTAATGAACTGAAGAAAAAGCAGGTACAAGAATATGTATCTCGTCGCACAGAACCCAAGAAAAAATATCGCAGACGGAGTACATTTGGTGTTGGATTAGATGGAGAAAAGTGGGTTAACTATCTAGAACAATATTCTTTGGAGGTGGAACAGTTAATGAAGTTAACTCCTTCTAAACGCCGCTTTTATCAACAAGGTATGCTGGCTGCAACCCTTATACAGTCTATCTCGTAGACCTCTTTGTCACCCCCCCAGGAAAGGAGAATCACCTCGATATAGCACATCTAAGGGGTATCTCACCCGGAACCCCGGCAACGAACTTTATGATGTACTCCGCATCCTCAAACGCTTGAGTCAGATAGCAGCTACCAATTAGTCCTTAGTCATGACTCATGAATTATTGGTTATTGGAACCAACAAATAACCAATAACCAAGAACAACTAACCAATAAGAATTACCACGGGGAACCGATCATAGTAAAAGCAGCCCAATAATAAGGATGCGACAAATTTCGATCGCCCCTGGCGGCCAACTCCGACGGTAAAGGCAGAGCTTGATTGTTGCCCGCTCGCACCAAATAACCATCTTGCAACCGCACTTCTCCCCGCAGCATCGCCAACTGCGCTTGCCGTAAAGCCTCAGCCTTAATCGGCGCTGTACGCAACTCTTGGTAAAACTCAGTCATCAGCCCCAAAGTAGCGACATCGCTGACATACCACAAACTTGCCAAAGCGGATTTTACCCCCGCGTGTACCGCCAACCCTGCAAACCCCAACTCAGCTTGTTCGTCTCCCACCGCCGTAGTACACGCACTCAAAACCAACAACTCCACCTGCGGGTTAGATAGCTTCAACTGCTCCAACTGATTCAACCGCAACTTAGTATCCCAAAACTGAATGTAAGAATTTTCCGCCCCCCCAGGCTGAAAATCCCCGTGAGTAGCTAAATGAATAATTTTGTATTGCGGTTGATTGCGCTTGTTCTTCAAATTTGCCAAAGTAAAAGCTTCATTGAGAAAAGACGAACCCGGCCAAATCTTGCCGACAATTGTCGATATTTCCAACGGCACCGCAGGCAAAGGATTTTGATCGTATTTGGCAGGAAAATTCGACGCACCCATCGCTAACACTTCAGAACCCTTAACATCGGCATAGCGAGTATCAGTTAAACTCAAACTCGGAATCAGCCCCAAACTGTACTTTTCTACCAAAAACTGCTTGCCGTCGTAAAGAGCAGCCAAAGGCAAAGTTCGCAAACCGGCATCCATCGAAAACACCAAAGTGTCAATCTTGTTAGCCTCCAATTCCGGTTGCAGGGGTGCAATTAACCACTGGTAAAGTTGCTCGGCAGGTTCCTTGTAATTAGCAGCATTCAATCTCCTAGGAGTTCTGATAGCATTAGTGAATTCTTTAGCAACTTGCAGCACTGTCTCGCGGCTTGCAGGCACGCTTTTAAAAACATTTTTGCCGTCTGGCAATAACAACACAAGTTCTAAATGTTTGTCTTTCGCCCACACGTAAAGGATGGCGGGTTTAACGCCAGTCAACCGATTGACGCTGCTGAGAGTATCTCGAATACTTTGCTGCGTGACTGACTTTTCCGTGAGATTACCCCCAAAGTAACGTTCAAATTCCCGGCCCTGAGTTCTATCCCTTTGCTGCACTGCGTCGATCGGACTTATTTGCGCGATCGAACTCGATCGAGAAATCTCAGGAACCCTCACATTCCCGACACTTTCTGCACTCACCGCACTCGCAGGCTTCTGTGGAGTTGTTGCCAGGCTGCCGTTTTCAGTCGTCGCAGGCGCGCCCAAATTGTCTGTTAACACCGACGGCGACAGCACTACCGAGGGGCCGGCCGCAGTCTCGTTGGGCCGCGCATCAACAGACGCCGCAGCAGGTTCTGGCGAGACATTTGTGGTACTGCCCTTTGGCACCGACGCTGCGGGAGGGAGACTCACCTGAGTCACAATTTGTTGAGAATTGGCTGTAGTTTTCAGTTCCACGCTGCTAGTTGGTGCCGGACTCGACACGATCGCCAGCGGCCCGATCGCAGTTGAGGAGGTGGCAGTGTTCGACTTCGAGTTTCCCGTCCCAACAGTTGCCGCCGTGCAGGTTCCCGACGGGCAAGTGCTTTGCAGCAGCGTCTGTGAACCCGACTGAGCCAGCCCGTCTGTAGAAATGCTGACCTGGGCGCGCTCAGCAGCCGTTCCTGTTCCCGCAGCCCGAAATGCTCCCCCAGCTTCGATTGCCACATCGCCGCCGGTATTGCCACGAGCTTTGATCGAAACAACTTCAATATCTTTCTGTCCGGTAATTTGGCTCGAACCGGCACTTCCCGATTGCGAACTCGAGTTGATCACCCCTGTAACGATCCGGCCGGGCGCCGCAATCGAAATATCTCCCCCGCTTCTGGCACCAAAAGCATCGATGTTGCCGGTTTCTACCCCAGCGGCGCTGCGAATAGTGATAGGGCCCGCCACCCCGGAAGTTGAGCGAGATGAAACCGTACCAGCAGTCAACTTGCCTTGACTGGTAGTGATGTTAATCCCCGCAGTCGAGGTAACGTCTCCGACGGCTACAGTACCGCCCATCAGAGAGATCGTGGCGTTATCAGTGCCGACGATCGCACTCGTTCCCACGATCGCGCCTGCGCCATTGGGCGAGCGAATCGTCGTAGGATCTTGAAATGTCACCGCCACTGGCGTTGAATTTGGAGGTGAATTTGGCGTTCCAGAAGGAATCGAGATCAGCCCGCTACCGTCAGCGCGCCCGATCGCGATCGAAGCAAACCCATTCCGAAAAGTGTTCAATTCAGCAGCAGTCAAGTTCAGAGCTTCTGTATCGTCAGAACCTTGAATTATAATGTTTTGGGTTGGATCGGCCGGTTGCAACACCAGATTGCCGTTGCTGGCGATCGAATTTTTGTCACCCGTCAAATCAATTTCGTTGCCCGTCAGGGTAATATCTCCCCCTGTTTGCGAGTCGCCAGCTTCGATCGCCCCTGCTGTGACTCCACTGCGCCCAGTCAGCGTCACATTCCCCGCGCGATCATCGCCCCTGGTGTCGATCGCCCCGGCAGTCACCGTCCCCTGTGCGGTAACGCTAACATCTCCCGCCGAGTTGCCTGTATCTTCGGAAGAATTGACAGAAGTGTTGATGGTGCGGGAAGTTCCAGTAAGTAGCCGACCGGTTGTGACATTGCCTGCGGTGCTGACGATGCGAATTTCCTGATTGTTGGTAGTGATATTTCCGGTACGGATATTGCCGTCAGCTTTGAGACTAATTGAGGCATTGTCGGCCGCTGTCAGGGAATTTGTGGTAGTGATTGTTCCCAAACCCGCTGGTGATTGAATAATTAGCGGATCGTAAAAAGTGAAATCGTTGGCAATCAGAATTGAACCGATACCGTTGCTGCGCCCGATCGTAATTCCAGCAAACCCATTTTCCAAACTTCCGAGGTCGTTTGCCGTCAGATTCAAATAAATATTAGTGCCGACATCTCCTGAACCGCCGATCGCAATATTTTGACCTGGACTCCAAGGTTGCAGTACCAAAAAGCCAGTACCGCTGACTGAATTTTTGTCGCCTTTAAAATTAATTTCATCACCAGTCAAAGTAATGTTTCCCAAACCCCCTGCGATCGAGCTAACTCCCAGAACATTCCGAGCCGTCACAGTTACATTTCCCGTCGCTTCCGGGCCGCTGGCATCAAGTTTTTGGGCCGTTACGTTCAGGCCGTCGAGCACAATATTCCCGCTGCTGCCGGTGCTGGGATTGGATGAAGAAATATTGTTGGCAACAGTCGCACCCGGACTAATCAAACTAATATTTCCGCCGTTACTCGACAAATTGCCCGCAGTAATTTGATTTCCAGAAATGGCGATCGCACCGCCAGCCGTGCTAATTGTATCGCCCGCATTCATCGAAAAAGCACCCGCACCATTGCGATCGGCATCGGCTCTCAATGTTACCGAACCAGTAGTTGCTTGAAAGCTCAACTGATTGTCCGCCAAATCAGCAATTGTAATATCATTGAGCGCTTCGAGAACCACATTTGACGTACCGGACATACTTTCCAAAGCTCTAGCCGAAATAGTCAGCGAAGCCTCAGAATTGTTTTCCTGTCCTGGTAGCGTTCCTGTTGCCAAAATATTATTGTTGGCAATTATTGCCCCATCACCCGCACCTTCTGCGGAATCTGTAATTAAAATCTTGTCTGGATCTAACAGCAAAGTCCCCAAACCGTTTGTCCCCGAGGTATCGACAGTACCGTTAAAAATCAATCTTTGCTTGCCCGAAACTTCCACAAACCCCCCAACACCTGCGGTAGTTGTTGCAGAAACGCCATTGGCGCTGATGCTGCCCAAAAATGCTGTTGTGTTGTCAGCCCAGACCACTACTCTGCCACCGTTGCCTGATTCAGTTGCGTTGGCGGCGATCGAACTTTTGCCATCCACGTAAGTCATCCTGGCATTCGGCACAGTTCCCTCGCCTCGGTAATCTCCCCCGATCCGCACCGTTCCGCCACCGTCGGGCCCGGAAGCCTCAATCTTCGCTCCCAACAGCCCTACCTTGTCGCCCAACACGTTGACGCTTCCTCCCGTGCCCCCCGTAGCAGACACGTCCGCAGATCCCGCTACCAGCGCAGTTCCAGCACCTCCTGGCACTGTTTGGCCGCCTGTGAGCACAACTTCACCTTGAGCGTTCGTAGTTATACCTGTAGCGTTAGCCACACCGGGGCCCGAAAGCAGCCCTGGTAAACTCTGGGGAGAGAAGGGAACCGCTTGCGAACCGGACACTCCGGCTGCGGGAGAAACTTCTAAACTCAGCAAAAGTCCGTTTTGACTCAACCGCACCAGATTTTCGCCCGGAACAGCCGCCACAGTAATTTGACCGCCCGGGGCTGAAAGTTGCCCTGTACTGATGACCGTTCCGCCCAGCAAAGTCAAATTTTGCCCGGTTCCGACAGCCAAGTTACCGGCATTGACAATACTCGCGGGCTGTGAGCCAAAAACAAAAGCATTCGGCGCTCCGACTAGGGCTGGGTAGTCGTTGGCGCCTGTAGCGTTGAACCAACGGTCGTCCAAACCGATACCGCTAGCCGTGGTAGCCAAAAAAGACCCGGACACGTCGAGTCTGGCATTTGCTCCAAAAATAATGCCTGCGGGGTTCATCAGCAACAAGTTAGAATTGCCGCCAGTAACTTGAATTAGACCGTTAATTAACGAAGCGTCCCCACCGACAACGCGGCCGAGGATATTTTTAACGGTTGGGTTGGAGATGAAATTGGCAGTTTCGCCCGAATTCAGACCGAACCGAGTAAAACTGTGGAACAGATTTGCTCCGTCTCTGGAGGGAGTGCCGCCTTGAATGTCGTAGCGAGGGGGCGACCCTGTACCTGGGGCGGTGACAGCGGTTCCGGTGCCGTCTGGGGCTGAAATAATAGATTGTGCCGCAGCAATTTGAGATTGGGGATAAATTGCCACGAGTATCCATCCCCTGCTGTTTTCTTTGAGGAAAACCAGGTTGGGGAAAAAATCTAATATCAAAAATCCAGCAAGGGGAAGGGCTGCCAGAATCGACCGCACAGCACGTTGAGCATTCATAAGTTTGCCTCGGTCTAGACCTTGATTAGAGTTTAAAATTGAGATTTTAGGTAAAAAAGAGTCGATCGCACCCCAATCCTGACACTTCCTAACGCGAACTCTCGCTCGCAAATCTTAAATTTTAAGTCTAAATTTGATTGTGTCACCAACATAGCAAAGACTGACAGTAAGTGTCGAAACACAGGAAGTTTAAACAGAGAAAATTATGAGCGATCGAATTGTCCGTCTGATCGGTTTAACTGGGGGCATCGCCACCGGTAAAACCGCTATATCTAATTATCTGGCAGATGCCTGTGGATTTCCGATTTTAGATGCCGATATTTACGCCCGCGAAGCTGTGAACCCCGGTTCGCCAATACTTGACTCTATTGTAGAACGATACGGCGCCGGTATTTTGCTCCCGGACGGCACTTTAAATCGGCCGGAGTTGGGAAGTATTATTTTTTGTAACGCAGCGGAGCGACAGTGGTTGGAACAACAGATTCACCCTTACGTGCGCCGCCGATTTGTTGAGGAAACTCAAAGCTGCATTGCTGCATTGACTCCGGTATCTCAGGACACGCAGAATTTAGGTACAAAAACTCAAGAAACCAAGTTTTTTCACCGCGATCAAAAGCTAGAACAAAGTATTGTTGAAAAAAACTCCGCTTTCTGCGCCCTCACTGACACGGTGACTTTGGTTTTAGTAGTGCCGCTGCTGTTTGAAGCTAATATGACTGACTTGTGTACCGAAATTTGGGTGGTGTACTGTTCACCCGAAGTGCAGTTAGAACGACTAATGCAGCGAGACGGCTTGAGTTACGATCGAGCTCAGGCCCGCATTAACACTCAGTTGCCGCTAGCTCAAAAATGTCAACAAGCTGATGTTGTTTTGGACAACTCGTCAACCCTCGAGTCGCTATTCCTGCAGGTAGATGTGCAAGTCAGTCGCTGTGAGATTTGATATTTGAGATTGACTCCGCGATATCAGTTTTAAAACCTGTTTTTTTACTCACTGCGCGCCAGTTCGATTTGAGAGTTGAGATTTGAGATTGACTCCACGATTTTGTGAAAGGTTTTTTTTCCCCAACCGCTTTCGACTCCTCCTTCGGAGTGGCGCGTAACCGCTCTTGTCACAAAGCCAGAGAAGAAAAGATCAGAAAAGATCAGAAAAAATCAGAAAGAATCAAAGGTTCACAATTTATTTAAAAATACAATAGCAACCATTTATGAAGTTAATGTGAAAAATTAGGCAGTACCCGCTTTAAGGAATCTCATTCACCAAGATATTTATATGTAAGGTGCTGATGGCGCGCCTGGGTACTTTCCTGTTGTGTCTTTAATCCCCCGGTTGCCGCTTCACCTCAATAAATTATGAAGTCAATCATAAAAGTAGTAAAACTTTACAATTGGCGGTTTTCGTTTCCTTGTTGGAAGCCCCTTTCAAGAGGATTCCAGGGGTCTTACCATTTTAGATTTTAGATTTTAGATTTTAGATTTGGGAATGATTTATAACTACCAGGGTTGGGAAGACGGGCACAGAAGAGTAGCATTATTTTTTTGAACAGGGTCTTGAATTCTGCTGGTTGCCTGCAAGTAGCAGAGAATTAGAAACTACCAGCGAACAAGCGAGCTAGATGAGGGATTTTACCCGCTTTTAACCAAAACTCTAAAAAATTGCAGGTGCCGTCACTTACTAATTGATGACTTCGCCACAATTATTATTTTTTTTATCCTGATAGCAGAGTACAGACTGCGTATCAAGAAGGGGAAAATACAAATACCAAAATTTATGATGCGCGTTTACTCTTCCATCCTGATGTCAAGCCTGTTACTGAGTGGTACCGCAGTTAACGCTCAAAGCTTAGAAACTCGATCGACCTTTTTTGCTGAAAACAACTCTGCTCCAGAAATTTTAACCACTCTAGCTGGCACTCCGACCTTTGACGCAGATAATAGCGATAAAGATGAGTCGCCAGAACGAGGCGACGGGAGATCGAGCCGAAAAAAGCGATAATTGCAGGGAATTAGGGGGAGAATGGCAGAATATAAAATTGAGAGAAGAAGAGAAAAATTGAAAATTGCGAGCCATTAATTGCGAACTTACGTACTGCATAGCAAAAAACCGATTTTTCAGCGGTATTTGACGACTCAAGGCATAATTGTTCGCTATTCCGGTTTTTTGGCCAAGCGTCCTCAAGATATCAGACACCACCAAAGGGCGCGAAATGTTGCACTCAAAAAATAAAGAAAGGTAAAGCGCGAGTAGGAATATGGCGCTTTACCTTTTTTTTTTACTTTTGCACCTTTAATCTTCTTCCGCAGCTTCGCCACCAACAACGACATCGCGAATCCGCAAACTCGGACCGCCGCAGCCTACCGGCAAACCGCTTTGTCCTGCTTTGCCGCAGCCGCCGGATTCATCCCAGTAGAAATCGTCGCCGATCGCCTCAATATCGGCTAAAGTGCTGAAAACATTACCCGAAAGGGTAACATCCCGCACGGGATTGTCGAGTTTTCCGTCGCGGATCATCCAAGCTTCGCCGGCACTGAAAGTAAACATTTCGCCGTTAGTCATGCCGCCTTGCCAATTGCGCGCATAAACTCCTTCTTTGATACCAGAAAATAAGTCAGCAACTGGCGTGTCACCCCGTTCGATCCAAGTATTCGTCATGCGGACGATCGGCGGATAATGATAATTCAAACAGCGAGCATTGCCAGTAGGCGTTTCTCCCAACTTGCCAGCAGTTTCCCGCGAGTGCAGCCGCCCGACTAAAGCGCCGTCTTTAATTAACTGAGTAGTAGTCGCGGGAGTGCCTTCGTCGTCGTAGAAATAGCTGCCCCGGTGTCCCTCTGGCGCTGCACCGTCGAAAATTTGCAAGTTTTTGGGGCCGAACTGGCGGCCGAGGGTCATAATTTCCAAAATGTCGGGATTTTCGTAGGCCATGTCGGCTTCGGAAAGGTGTCCGAAGGCTTCGTGGACGAATAATCCGGTCAAAATTGGGTCAATGACGACGGTGTAGGTGTTGCCTTGGACGGGGGGTAAGGCTAGGGAATCTACGGCTCTCTGGGCGGCGCTGCGAACTTGAACATCGAGATCGGTTAAATCTTCGTAAGCTTTGCGGGAACCGGTGGTTTCGCGGCCGGTTTGTACGGTTTCCCCGCTGCGGGCTGTGGCGGCAAAGCGCATTTCCATGTCTGCCCAACCTTGTTCGAGCATGGTGCCTTCGGAGGTGGCGAGGATGATGCGCTGGGTGCTGTCGCCGTAGCGCACGGAGATTGTGGCGATGCGGGGGTCAATGCTGCGGAGAATGGCCGCGTAGCGATCGCACAATTGCTTTTTGTCAATTAGGGGAACCAGACGGGGGTCTGTTCCTGTCAGCGGCAGCAAGCAAATGTCTTGTATTGGGGTGACAGGCGCCAGAATCGTTTCTTCTTCCCCGATCAGTTTGGCTGCGGCGATGGCTTCTTCGATTCTTTCGGCGAGGGTGGAAAGTCGGTTAAAACTGGCAAAGCCCCAGCCGCCTTTGTGACAAGCTCTGACTTGGCCGCCAATTGAGACTCCTTCGCTGAGGGTTTCAATTTTTTCGCCCCGCAGCAGGATGTCGGTGCCTTCGGCTTCTTCCAGTCGAATTGCCAGATAATCGACTTGGTGACGGTAGCGTGCCATTAAGTGTGACAGCAGATTTTTCGAGTCGGCGATCGAGGTGGGCATAAGGAAAGCGCGGTGTTTAACTTACTTCATTTTGCACTTTTGTCAGGGCGATCGTCCAAAATATCGCCCCAAGCGCGGAGATTGCGACTTATTGGTACGGTTCTGCCAATATCGTTAGTTGACAAATGTGGATATCCTGTGAGTTAGGAGGAAGGTGCAAGAAATTATGCGGGATTTTTCGATCGTGCTGGTGCTTGACTCCTAACTCCTGAACTTTCCTATACATAAATACTTCACCCTTCATGCCTGTGAAGGTGGGTTTATAACTACTATGAATACTTACTTTTTACCGACAATAAGCGAAATTTTAGCCTCCGAAGGCCAAGAAAATGACCTGAGTCTCTTTGATGCTAAGTTGGCGGGAGAAAACAACCGCCATCGCTGTCCTGGAAGCCGTGGGGCTTCTCGGCTGAAAGCTGAACAGGAATGGTACGGGGCGATCGCAGCTTTGAATCAAATGCTCGATCGGCAAAAAGCAGGACAAAAAACAGATGCCGATCGAGCAAATGGTCGATCGACAATCCCCAATTCGTGTCAGGGATTGGTGTTGTCTGGTCCGTCTTCGGTTTTGACTGACCCCGCTTTGGCCAACGGCTTTGCCAATAGGATTTTTACCAGTATTCCCGACAACGATGCAGCTTTGTGGTCTTTTCGGGCTAGACAAACTTTAGCTTTAATGCCGGCGGCTGATGTGCAAACATCAGTGCCTCCGGCGGCCCCGGCTTTGGCTTTGGCAAGTGGAGATCCCTTAGCCAACGAGCAGTTTTGTTTGGTTTTAACTGCTAGTTTTAGCCTGGTGATGGTTTTGGGTGAAAATTCTGCGGGAATTCCGGCTTTTCTATTTTCTTTCGATCCGCAAGTAGTCGCCAAAGCTTGGGAGGTTTTGCGGCGCAGGGTGACTGAAAGCGAATGTTTGCTTGCCAATTCTGACGGTAGCTTCAATTTACCAGTTAGCCAATTAACTAATAATTCTACTAAATTAGACGCGCTGTTCCAGCAGTTTTTGCCTGTCGAGCCAAATTATCAAACAGTGATGCAGTTCAGCCGCTTGCTGTTGCATAATTTGCCGGTTGGGAAAGATGAAGCAGGCCGGATAAAGGATGAAAGAATTGATGATTGTTTGAACCCGAGGCATAAAAAGTTATCGGCTACAGATATCAACTGCAAATCTCCAATTCCTCTCGCTACTAAAGAGGTGGAATTGCTACAGGCGATCGCCCACGAAGTCCGCACTCCTTTGGCTACTATTCGCACGCTGACTCGATTGTTGCTGAAACGTCCCAAACTCGATCCGGTGGTGGTCAAGCGTTTGGAAATGATTGATGCTGAGTGTACCGCTCAGATCGATCGCTTCGGTTTAATTTTCCGCGCCGTGGAATTGGAAATGTCGCAAGCTAAAAATTCTGGCGTGCAGCTAACAGCAATGTCCCTCGGTGAAGTGCTGCAAAATAGCATTCCCCGTTGGCAAAAACAGGCGGCTGTGCGAAACCACACTTTGGAAGTTATTGTGCCGAAAAAGTTGCCGGCGGTAGTCAGCGATCCGACGATGCTGGATCAGGTTTTAACTAATTTGATTGAGAATTTTACTCGAACTTTGCCTTCCGGGAGTCGCATTCAGGTGGAGGTGACATTGGCGGGCGATCAGTTAAAGTTGCAGTTGGAATCGGAACACCTACCTGAAGGTAATGTCGCATCGACTTTTGCAGCTAAGGCGAATGCTCCTTTGCGATCGATCGGCCCTTTGTTGATGGTGCAGCCGGAGACGGGAAGTTTGAGTTTAAATTTGAGCGTGACTAAGAATTTATTTCGGGCTGCTGGTGGGAAGTTGGTAATTCGCCAGCGACCCCAAAAGGGCGAGGTGATGACGGTATTTTTGCCGCTGCAATAGTCAGTTGTCATATCATTTCCGGTTACACCGGAATGATGTTGACTGTTCACTGTTGACGGTTGACGGTTGACAGTGAACAGTCAACAGTGAACAGTGAACTGGAATTTACTATTCCGATGCTAACGGATTTGATATCAGTTGTCGGTTGTCCTATCAATTCCGGTTGCATCGGAATAATTTAACCGCAGAGGACGCAGAGAACGCAGAGGAAGAGAAGAGAGAGATTAATAATATCGGTCAACAACGGACAACTGATAACTAATTCTTAATCAATTAAAATCTCAATGACAAATTCCGTTCCTTCTCCCGGTGCCGAAAAACAACTCAGTTTGCCGCCGTGTTTTTCTTCTACAATTTGACGCGCGATCGCCAGACCCAACCCAGTCCCTTTGCCCACGTCTTTAGTGGTAAATAGATGGTCGAAGATACGATTTTTCACCTCTTCTGACATTCCTTTGCCGTTATCGGCGATGGAAATTTTTACTTTTTCACTTTCTACTTTTGTCTGAATAGTGATGTGATTGGGATGGGCTTGAATTTCGGCAAAACTTCGTCCTTGATTCGATTCTTCTAAGGCATCGATCGCATTCGCCAGCAGATTCATAAATACTTGGTTTAATTGTCCCAAATAACATTTGACTTTGGGAATATTGCCGTACTCTTTAATGATTTCAATTTCAGGATGCTTGTCGCTAGCTTTCAGGCGATGCCGTAAAATCATTAAAGTGCTATTGATCCCTTCATGGATATTTGCCTCAACTTTATTTGCCGTATCGGCGCGAGAGAAAGTGCGGAGAGAGGTGCTGATGTTTTTGATGCGCTCGCACCCTATTTTCATGGAACTCAACATCTTGGGTAAATCTTCTACTAGATAATCTAAATCTATTTCCTCTGCTTTCTCAATCAATTCTGCTTCCGGTTGAGGAAACTTTTTTTGATAAAGGCGCAAATAATCAATTAAATCTTGGACTCCAGCATTAGCTTCATTAAGGTTCCCCGCAATAAAACCAACGGGGTTGTTTATTTCATGGGCAACCCCTGCCACAAGATTACCTAATGCTGACATCTTTTCACTTTGGATCATTTGCATCTGAGTTTGCTGAAGTTCATTCAAAGTCTGCTGCACTTGGTGATAGAGGCGGGCATTCTCTAGAGCAATCGCCGCTTGACTAGAGAGAAAATTCAGCACTAGGAGGCGCTCGCGACTAAACACCCCACTGGTTATCCGATTTTCTAGATACAAAATGCCGACCAGATTCCCCTGATTTAGAATTGGCAAACCCAGCAAACTTTCTGGTTGGTGGTGCTCTAAATAATCGTCAATCACAGGCAGATCGGTTTTGAGGCGATCGATGACAACTGCTGCTAGGGTGTTTTTGACATACTGGATTAATTTAACGGGAACGGTGGGATTGTTCTCTAGGGGTTCCGTTTGCAGGCTAATGTGTTCCCCGGTAGCGATCGCCCGCACTTGCCATTGTCGATCTTGGCAGAGCATCAGTGCACAGCGATCGGCTCCCGAGTTTTGTAACATGGTTTGGGTCACAATTTGCAGCAACTCATCCAGGTCGATCGTGCTGGAGATGACTTGGGAGATTTGCAGCAAAGTAGAAAAATCTAGAGTCTGGTTGATGGAGGTGTTGGAGGTACTGTGGTGGGTACTCGAATGAAAAGAGTAAGTAGGATTGCTGAGTGTGGATAGGGTTTCTAAAATAGTGAGGGGTTGGGCTGCCTGTAGTAAGATGGGGCGCAGCAGATCGGGATAACGTTTTTCTAGGTCATCGGTTTTGGCTTTTGCTCCCCAGCGGGCGTAGCAGTAGTAAGCTTGCTGCATATAAACCTGAGCGACTTTTTCTTTGCCCCAGTCGAGGTAGAATTTAGCGCAGAGTTCGTTGGCTAAGGCTTCTTCTTGCAGGTATTCGTTGTCTTTGGCGAGGGAGATGGCGCGATCGTAGTATTCCATTGCCTGCGCTAGCTTGTTCAAGATGCGGTAGCGTTCTGCTTCGATTAGACACCACTTATGTTGATTATTCATCGGGGCATAGTCCGCCCATTGTTTCATCTTTTTCTGGTTGCCAGCCACTCGCTTTAAACGATCGCGCCGTTCAGACTCGCTAGCCTGTTGGAATTCTGCTAAACAAGTCAATGAATCATAAAAATAGAAAACAACTAAACCGGGCGATCCAATTCCTCCGTCCTCATACTGTCTAGCTTGTTTAAGGGTTTGGCGAGCCTGGGCAAAGTCGGCAAACAAATATCTGAGCGTGGCTTGGTTTGTGTAAGCGAAAAACAGTCCCGTCTTGTCGCTGCTAGCCTGCTGTTGGGCCTCCCTCTGGCTCAGGCAATAAACCTCACCCTCTAGCGCCGCTGCCTCTGCCTCCCCCAATAAATTGAGTGCTGTTTGATGGAAAATTTTGCAGTAAAGCTCACCCTTTTCTTGGTTGATTTTGGCAATAGATTCAGTATAAAATTCTAGCTTTTGACTCACTTCAGACAAATTATGTCCGGCATAGTAAGAGTTCGCACACCAGATCAGTCCCGCCCAAGCCGCATATTCTGTATCGCCTGTTTCTAGTCCGGTTTGATAGCTTTCTACAAGTGGATCGAGCGTATCTTTGAGGTGGTTTTTCCAATGGAATACAAAATAGTAAATGATGAAAACTACCCTGGATTTAATTTCTTTGGCATCAAATTTATCCAAGAGCTTGAGAGCTAATTCACCAAACTGGTAGCCGGTTTGAATATCTCGCACCACACCACACAAAATTAGCCCATACCAGGCATAGGTGAAAGCAGCCACACTGGTATTGCCATACTTCACAAACAAATTCACCTGGCGAAATACCAGCAGCGGCAGCAAATCTGGGGCGGCAATGTAGGCTGCTGAGAGGGTTTTTGCCAAAATTTGCGTCACCGCCATTTTATCTGGGGCGGTCATCGCCGGTTGGTTTTCTAGGGTTTGGGTAGACTTGCCGAGTAGGGCAATTTTAGTTTCGGCTAGACCCAGCAAAACCTGTGGTGTTGTGGGCTGGGCTGGAAACTTGATGCCTAGCTGTTCGACTATCGACAGAGCCGTTTTGAGCGCGTCTAGGAGCTGCCCCTGCACAATCAACGCCTGAATTTTAATTTCATAGACAGTGACTTGTTCCAGGAGCGATCGCGTCTGAGCCACGACTCGATCGATCGTCTGCTGCATTTGCTCAAAATCCCCGGCCAAATAAGCGGCTAGAGCAAGCTGGTTGGCGATTTCTAAGCTAAGCGAGTATTGACTTTGCCAAGCATCGGAGTTTAATAGCTGCTGGCTTGTGAGCAAATAGTCTACTGCTGCCCGATAGGCTGTTGAGGCGTTAGCTTTTTGACCGGCCTGCAAATTTAGCCGTGCAATCGTCTCTCGCTCACTCGATTCAATCAGCTTCAGCCCATTGTTAAGCTGGTTGACGATCGCAAAAAGTTGCTCGTCGTCTCCTGTTGCCGTATTTGCCAGCAGCAGTCTGCCAATTTGCAGGTGAACGCTTTGTTTTTGTGATTCGGGAATCAACGAATAAGCAGCTTGCTGGATGCGATCGTGTAAAAATTTATAGGGAACTTCAATATGACGATAACGATTTGTCTCGCCTGAGTCGTTAGATTGGAAAAATTTGTAAGTTTCACTAATAGGCAAAATCAACGCTTCTTGTAATGCTTTCCATAAAGCCACTGCTGTTTCTATTTCTGACTGTTCAGAGACGATCGCCAAAGTCGCCAAATCAAATTGATTGCCAATACAAGCCGCTAACTTGAGAACATCTTGCGTCTCTTCGGGCAATTTTTGCAACTGCAGCGCCATAAACTCAACGATATCATCCGTCAGTGCTAATGATTTTACTTTGGCAATGTCGCAGTGCCAATTGCCCCCATCCCAGTCAAACTGAATCAGCCCATCATGGTGCAGCATTTTCAGAAATTGCGCGCTAAAAAATGGATTGCCTTTGGTTTTTTGATAAATTAGTTGAGTTAATGGTAGCGCGATTTCTGGCGCACAGCTAAGCGTATCGGCAACGAGTTGATTTAAACTCGTTTCACTCAGCGCGGCTAATGTAATCGTGTTGATTGCAGCTTGTGCTTTCCCAATCTCCTCTAGCGCCAACATCAAAGGATGAGCGGCAGAAACTTCATTGTCGCGATAAGCTCCAATTAATAATAGATATCGACCGTCTGACTCGCTCATCAACAACTGCATCAATTTCAAGGATGCCGAATCAGCCCACTGCAAATCATCGAGGAAAATTACTAAGGGATGTTCTTTTGTGGTGAATACTTGCAGGAATTTTTGAAATAGTAAATTAAAGCGGTTCTGTGCCGCAGTCCCAGACAGTTCTGTTGCGGGTGGCTGTTGAGAGATAATTTGCTCTAGTTCAGGAATTACCTCAATAATTACTTGCGCGCTGTCACCCAGTGGGGCTAAAATTTTAGTTTTCCAAATTGCTAAATTAGCGTCGCTTTCACTCAGCAATTGCCCCATCAATTCTCGAAATGCTTGCACAAAAGCTGAAAAGGGAATATTGCGATTAAATTGGTCAAATTTGCCTTTGATGAAGTAGCCGCGCTGGCGGACAATTGGTTTGTGAACTTCGTTAACAATGGCAGTTTTGCCAATGCCGGAAAAACCCGCCACCAGCATTAACTCGCGCTTTCCCTCGTTCCCAGGAAGAGTCTCGGAACCAGAGATGCGATCGAACGCTGCTAATAATTGGGCAACTTCGGTTTCTCTGCCGTAGAGTTTCTCTGGTATGATGAACCGATCGCACACATCCCGCCGCGCGATCGCAAAACTTTTTATTCTACCACTTTCTTTTAGTTGACGCAAACAAAATTCTAAATCAAATTTCAGCCCCAAAGCACTCTGATAACGGTCTTCGGCATTCTTCGCCATCAATTTCATCACGATGTCGCAGAGAACTTGGGGAATTTCCACCCTTTTTTTTTCGCCAAGCAGCGGCGGTTGTTTGGCAATATGAGAGTGTACCAATTCCATCGGATCGTTAGATTGAAACGGCAACTCTCCCGTCAGCAACTCGTAAAAGGTGACACCGAGAGAGTAAAAATCCGTCCGGTAGTCAATCCCGCGATTCATCCTTCCCGTTTGTTCGGGAGACAAATACCCTAGTGTCCCTTCTAGCACGTTGGGACTCATCAGAGTTTGAGTTTCTCGCGGCAGCAAAGATGCAATACTAAAGTCAATGAGCTTGATTTGTTTAGTCTCAGGATTTATTAAAATATTGGCGGGTTTAATGTCTTTGTGAATGATGCGGTGGCGGTAAAGTATATCTAATGTATTGCTTAGGTCGATCGCAATGTGGAAAAAATCAACCAGAGATTGCACGGTTTTTCCTTTCCCCGTCCATTCCTTCAGAGAAATTCCCCCGAAGTCTTCCACAATCAGCGCATAGCCGTTGCGGTAGGGTTCCAAGCTGTAGGTTTGGATGATTCCGGGCAAATTTAGGTTTTTGGCGATCGTGTATTGATTGCGAAAATGCAAGAGTTCGCTGAAGCTGGGATACTCGTTCCGCAAGACTTTGATGACGACAGGTTTTTGCTCGCATAGGCGAGTTCCGCGATAAACTAGAGTGCGAGTGCCTGAGTAAATTTGATCGAGAATTTCATACCCAGTTAGTTCTATCATAGCAATAATTATTTTTTTATAAAAATATTTGATCTTACTATTATAATCTAGTGCAAATCAGATTATACCTTCGTATTAATACTTAAAAATACAATAAATTTCGCAGCCAGGGAACAGCTAACCGTTAACGGTTAACCGAATTCAGTTAACCGTTAACAGTTAACCGAATTCAGTTAACCGAATTCATTCTGGCTTTCAAGGCATCTCGCGCTTGTTCTCGATCGTCAAAATGGACTTTTTCGGTGCCCAAAATTTGATAATCTTCGTGTCCTTTCCCTGCAATCAGTACGCCATCTCCGGGTTTAGCGTCCATAATAGCAGTGCGAATTGCAGCGGCTCGATCGCACATCACGATCGGCTTTACTGCGGCGGGAATTCCTGCTAAAACATCCTCCAAAATGCGATCGGGATTTTCAGTGCGCGGATTGTCGGAAGTAACAACAGTTAAATCGGCTAATTCTGCAACGATTTTACCCATGATTGGGCGCTTAGTGCGATCGCGATCGCCACCGCAGCCAAACACGCAAATCATCTGACCCGGAATAAACGGCCGCGACGCCTTCAACAAGTTCTCCAAACTGTCGGGAGTGTGCGCGTAATCGACAATGACGCTAATATCTTGTTCCGGGCTAATTTGCACCCGTTCCATCCGTCCCGGTACTCCCGAAAACTGAGATAATTTCTCCACAATCGTAGACAAATCTAAACCCAATTCTAAAACAGCACCGACAGCCGCCAACATATTTGATAAGTTGAACTGACCGACTAAAGGCAAAGAAAAAGCTGTTTCTCCCTTCGGTGTGTGCAGCATTCCCTTAACTCCATTGGGCTGATATTCTAAATCATCAGCATACAAATCTGCGGTTTTCTCGCTAGTGCTGTAACTCCAAACTTTTTTAGAGTTAAGGGTTTCAACTATCCGCCGTCCGTAGGGGTCGTCAATATTAACTACCGCTAGATTTGCGAGGTAATCCGAACCAAATAAAAGCGATTTTGCCTCAAAATAATCCTCCATATCGCGGTGATAATCGAGATGGTCTTGAGTCAAGTTGGTAAACACAGCAACTTCAAAACTACAGCCCAAAACTCGCTGCTGCGCTAAAGCGTGGGAACTGACTTCCATCACTCCGTGTTTGCATCCGGCTGCTACAGCTTCTGCTAATTGCTTTTGCAGGTCAACCGCAAAAGGTGTGGTGTAAAGTGCAGTTTGTTGGAACCCCGGCCAGCGAGTATAAAGCGTACCGAAAATCGCCGTCGGCAACTGCATTTCATTGAGCAAAAATTCAATTAAATGAGTGGTTGTAGTTTTGCCGTTAGTCCCGGTAACGCCGACAAGTTTTAAATGGCTAGCTGGATTGCCATAAAATGCGGCTGCTACTTGACCGCAAACTTGAGTCATATCGGCTGCTGCGATGACGCAACTACCCCCGTCTTCGGAAGGTGTTTTCTCGGCTGCTTTGGTGGAAATTATGGCGGCAATTGCACCGCTTGCGATCGCACTTTGCCAAAAATCTCCCCCATCAACCCGAGTTCCCGGCATTCCCAAAAATAAATCGCCCGCCTGACAAGCGTGGGAATTAGTCGATAAACCCTTGACTTCGGCATCGAGGGCGGGATGTTTGGCGTCAAAGGAAATGCTGGGAACTGCTGCTAATAATTCTCTCAATTTCATCTGAAAAACTCCTCGTTGGAATGTCTTGAATATGACTGGCGGAACACATTGTTTGAGCCACTATCTACAGGTTTTTGCTGTGCGCGGTGCAAACCCTAAGTTTTTTTTATTCCCGGTGTAAAACCTCTCGGCCTAGAGTAAGCTGCACACCGAGCATCCCGATGTCAGGATTAAAACCTGAGTTTTTGGGTAAATCGTATTATTGTGACGGATCGATTTGCAAATATTTCTGTAACATTTGCTCCAATTGGGCGACACTACAGCGGGGAGAAGGACGGGGTAACAGTTCTTCAGGGGAGAATGCAGCCTCGCCAGCAGAATTTCTTGCCTGGGGCT
Source organism: Microcoleus sp. B3-A4 (assembly GCF_036705385.1). Lineage (NCBI taxonomy): Bacteria > Bacillati > Cyanobacteriota > Cyanophyceae > Oscillatoriales > Microcoleaceae > Microcoleus > Microcoleus sp. B3-A4. The sequence goes on from NZ_JAUBUI010000051.1 coordinate 19,152, forward strand.
GCACTTTAAACAAAACTGGAACTTCGTACTGATAAGCTTGAAACCAGTCATCGCGTTCGGTAATATCTCTGACTTCGAGTTGAAACTTCAGGCTTTCAATCTGTTCGAGTTTTTCTTGCAACCCTTCGCACAAGTGGCATCCGGGTTTGCTGTACAAAATCAATCGCATCATAACAGTAAGATTAAACTCAATCTTAAATTCTCAAACCTGCGATCGCCAGTGGGCGAACTCAACGCGAGTAAGACGCAACTCACGGCTTTATTGCTCGCAATGCGCGATCGAAGTTATCTTAGCATTGGCAGCGAACCGATTACCGCGCTTGACAATCAAAACACTACAACCCATCTCTCTCTTTCTTCTCTTCCTCTGTGCCCTCTGCGCCTCTGCAGTTAAAAAATAAATCTAGTTCACAAATGAAAGAGTTAAATTTATTCACACCACCTAATTGTCAAACAAAACTTGACTAATAAATCAATGTTTAGTATAGTATATAAATAGCCCTACATAAAGGAGGCAGTATGGACTGCACCGAATACGCAGAAGCCAAGCGAAAAGCAGCTAAAAAAATTAGCGCCGACATTCGAGAACGCTGGAACAATCGCATCGTGACGCGAGGATTGCACTTGATGGGAGAAGCGGGGGCAGTGCAGTATTTGGCTGATTACGGGCGCGGCATCGGTACGGCAAAAGTTATTGGTTTTGCACTGTGCGCCGAGTCGGAAGGATACCCGGAAATCGCGATCGGCTTTTGGAAAAGAGCGTTTGAATTGGAAACCGGAGAAAAGCCGATCGCCCTGAATCCTCCAAACAAATCTACCGCCGATCTCACTCCTGCTAAAGAATCAACTTCCACCCCAAAAACAGAAACTGTCTACAATCCGATTGTTCCCGAATTACCACCGCATTTGCAGCCGGGAAGGATTGTCACGATGCAGCCAGTGGACGCGCCGAGTGAACGTTCTTACTATATCGAAAATCCCGATTATTGGGGGCAGCCAAAACGCGACGGCAATCGAGTAGTGGTCATTGCGACGCCAGATAAAGTATACTACCAATCGCGATCGACTAACCTGCGGCAACAGGCATCGGTTGAGATCGATCGCACATTAATCGACACAGCCGCTAAAATTGGCATCTTTGTTTTAGACGGGGAACTGTATTACAAAAGCTGTACGGGCAGCGAACACCGCACGGGCGCACAAGCTGCTACAGTTAATATTGAAAGCGGTTTTCCGACTACTCAGCCTAGCGCAATTTATGCCATTTTTAAAAGTTTGTTTTTCAAAAGCAATGATTTAACTCCCGTGGCCGAATCCGAACGAATTGCAGCGGGAGTTGAAGTTGGAGAAATGCTGGCGAATTTATCCCCAGCCTTTGAAGTTGTACCGACATTTCGCACCACAGCCGAAAAACTCGTCCTGGCAAATCAGCAGGAAGCTGAAAACAGAGAAGGAGAAGTTTGGGTGTTGCACAACTGCCAGTATGTCGGCGGCAAAGATTTTAAGAAACATCTGATGGTGAGGACTAAATACTGTCAAGAGCACGATTTGTTTATTGTGGGTTTGACGGCGACAAAAGTGGCGGGGCGGCCGTTTAGCGCCGTCAAAGTAGCGCAAGAAATTGATGGCAAATTAGTCCCAGTAGGAAGCGTGGGAACCGGGTTTAGCGGGGAGGAAATGCAGGAAATTGCCCGACTCTACGAGGCTAACCCTAAAAGTGTCAAAATTAAAGTGCGAGCGCAGGGTTTGACGGAAAGTGGCAAATTATGGCACGCACGGTTTCTGGAGTTTTGTTAAATTTGTAGGGAAACGGCAGTGCCGTTTCCTTCCCCAAATATGTAAGTTTTACCACATAGTATCAGATAAAATCACCGGAGTAAAAATCAATGATTATCAGCAAAAACAATTTCTACATTTCTCCAGAAGAGTACCTAGAAGGCGAGCGAGTTAGCCCGATAAAACACGAATACAGACGCGGACACGTTTATGCAATGACAGGGGCAAAAAAGCCTCATATTATTATTGGTAGTAATTTAGTTCGGCTGCTGGGCAATCATCTTCTGAATACGCCATGCTTAGTTTTATCATCAGATATAAAAGTCCGACTGGAAGAGGCAAATTGCTATTACTATCCTGATGTAGCGGTGACTTGCGACGAAAGGGATACTTCAACTACTGAAGATTTCATTTTATATCCATCTTTAGTAGTTGAGGTATTGTCGCCCTCAACAGCAGCTTTCGACAGAGGCGATAAATTTGCCGATTACCAAACTTCTCCGAGTTTGCAAGAATACGTGTTAATCACTCAATCCGAAATCAAAATTGAATGTTTTAGACTCAATGCTGAGGGAAATTGGGTTTCTCAGACTTACGGACAAGGAGATAGAGTAGAATTTGTTAGTGCGAATTTTAGTTGTGCAATTAGCGAAATTTATCAAAAAGTCCCCGGCATCATATTGTGATGTATGAAAAAAAAATCTTTGGTTCGCAGTCAGGAATGCAAATCCTTCTTCTGAGGACTGAAGTCCTCACTAGGAACCGAAACGATAGCTAACAAAGAGAAAAAACAATGATTAAAATCTTACACCTTTCAGACATTCACATGGGCAGCGGCTTTTCTCACGGCCGCGTTAATCCAGAAACCGGTTTAAATACGCGGCTGGAAGACTTCGCGGCGACGCTGAGCAAATGTATGGATAGAGCAATTTCTGAACCCGTAGATTTAGTCATATTCGGGGGTGATGCTTTCCCGGATTCGACGCCTCCACCTTTTGTCAAAGAGGCTTTTGCTCGCCAATTTAGCCGCTTGGTTGACGCCCAAATTCCGACTGTTTTGCTGGTAGGAAATCACGACCAACATTCCCAGGGACAAGGCGGCGCGAGTTTGGGAATTTATCGGACTTTGGGGATACCTAAGTTTATTGTAGGCGATCGCCTGGACACTCACCTGATTCAAACCCGCAGCGGGCCAGTACAGGTGGTAACATTACCTTGGTTGACTCGATCGACCTTAATGACACGTTCCGAGACTGAAAGCCTGTCTATGGGCGATGTTAACCAATTATTAACCGAAAAACTGACGATCGCAATGGAAGGCGAAATCCGCCGCCTCAACCCCGACATACCAACCGTACTTTTAGCGCACTTAATGGCAGATAAAGCCAGCTTGGGCGCCGAACGTTTTTTAGCAGTTGGCAAAGGTTTTAACATTCCCGTTTCCATGCTAACTCGCCCTTGTTTTGATTATGTTGCTCTGGGCCACGTTCACAAACACCAAAATCTCAATGCTTCCAACAATCCGCCCGTAATTTATCCCGGAAGTATCGAACGAGTTGATTTTAGCGAAGAGAAAGAAGATAAAGGTTTTGTGTTAGTTAATTTGGAACGGGGAAAAGCTGAGTGGGAATTTTGCACTTTGCCAGTGCGGGTGTTTCAGACTATTAAAGTGAATGTTTCCGAATCTGAAAACCCGCAAGCAGAGTTAGTTAAAGCTATTGGCAAGAAAGAGATACAAGACGCGGTGGTGAGATTGATTTACCAATTGCGATCGGAACAATTAGATTTAATCGACAACGCTGAATTGCACACACTTCTGGGCGAAGCGCACAGCTACACAATTCAACCTGAATTAGTCAGTCAGCTAGCGAGGCCGCGGTTGCCAGAATTGAATGCTAATAATAGCATAGAACCGTTAGAAGCTTTGAAAACTTATCTGGCAAGCCGCGAAGATTTGAAAGATGTTGCTGAGAGTATGTTAGAAGCGGCGCAGGGTTTGTTGGGCGGCGCCGAGGAAGTTTTGGTCGAATTTTAGGTCAACTGGCCCGCATCTAATTACAGGATGATTTTGCTTCCAAATATGGTCGGGTGGGTATCCTGCTCGCCCTAAACATACAATTTAACCCCCAAAAATCTCGCCCGCCGCCAACCGAGTTCCATTCGCAAAATCCACCCCCGACTGCACCTTTTTCCCCGCCAACTGCACCTCCCGCAACAATAATAAACCATCACCGGTTTGGACGATCGCCCCCAACCCCTTCACAACCTTAACTACTTCCCCATTTGCGCCCGATAACTGGGACAAAACAGGCCATTCGCGTTCCAAAACTCTCAAATCCGCTGGCATTTGCAGCCAATATTCCGGCCCGACGGGCACAGTAGCTATCACCTTCAAAGAATTGCCGCGAAAAGTCGTCGTGCAATCCGGGAAAAAGCCCCTAACTTGATTGTGAAGGGCGATCGCGCTTTTCGACCAATCCAGCACATAATCCGCACTCTTAATCATCGGCGCGTAAGTCGCCTCCGCATCATCTTGAACAACAGCTTCAATTTTGTCGTCCCTCAATTTTACCAAAGTTTCTATCAACAAATCCGCCCCAACTTCCGCCAACCTATCCGCCAAAGAATCAGCATTATCCAACAGCGAAATACCAGCAAAAGCCTTCAATAGCATCGCGCCAGTATCCATGCCAGCATCCATCAGCATAGTAGTAATTCCTGTTGTCTTTTCCCCGTCAAAAAGACAGCGCTGAATCGGCGCCGCACCGCGATACTTCGGCAAAATTGAACCGTGAACGTTAACGCAAGCCAAACTAGGAATATCCAGAATTTCTTGAGAAAGAATTTGGCCGTAAGCCACCACCACAAACACATCCGCCTCCGCTTCTCGCAACTTAGCAAGCGTTTCCGTATCCTTCTTAATTCGGCGCGGCTGCCAAACCGGGAGACTGTGATTTAAAGCCACATCTTTTACAGGTGAAGGCATCAATTGATTCCCTCTTCCCCGACGTTTATCCGGCTGAGTCACCACACCCACAACCTCGAATTCTGGGTGGCTTAGCAAACTGGATAAAGTAGGAACAGCAAAATCGGGAGTGCCAAAAAAGACAATTTTCATAGATTGTTCGTTATTAGTAAGTAGTCCTCAGTCATTACTCATTAGTCATCAAGTAGGTAATGGCAAAAAACCATAGTATATTATAGAGACTACTCAGGGCGTAGCAACTATGATACAAGCAAGTTTATGAGTATTTTCACCCCCCGGACTCATGTAATGTTTATTTGTCAGCTCAAATAATAGTAGTTTGCTCCTAGATTATACACTTCGAGAAGAGTTCCGACTTGTGCGATCGGCAAAACAAATCTCGCTTTATACTCAGGTGCAGCCCGACTCAAACGCTCAAAAGCAATGGGTTTGATAGACGCAACAACATTTGCCTCCCTTCTTCCCAAGTTAACTATAACTGTTCTACACTAAGAATTATCATCTAATCTACCTTTGTCACTGCTAATCTCAATCTTATCATATTTCCTCGAACATGGAAAAAGCGTCAAATCTCCTGCTTAAACTCAGCCGCAGCTTATTTGCCGACACCGCCGAACAAGAAAATTTTATTCATGCCGTCACCAATCCCCAAGCTTTTAATCCTGCTATCTTGTGGGTGCAACCCACACCTACAGAAAGCCCATTTGATATCGAAATTCCAGTTGCTTGGCAACCAGAATTTGTAGATAGACTAGCCTGAGAATCACAGCCGGGAAAACATTCCTTACATCAAGCAGGACATTACTACTCTCTCGACTTTTCCTCAATCTTCGCCGCCTCCACATTGTTAACAATACGCCAGCCAATCAAACTAATCTTAGATATGTGCGCCGCCCCCGGAGGAAAAAGTATATTTTCCTGGAAAACATTAAACCCAGAATTGCTGTTGTGCAACGAAGCCATAGGCAAACGCATGGGAATGCTTATCTCTAATTTAAAACGCTGCCAAATTCAACCATCCGCCGCCGCCAACGTCGATTCAAAAATACTTGCCGAAAAGATGCCACAAACGGCTAATTTAGTAATAGTAGATGCTCCTTGTACTGGTCAATCACTCTTAGCAAAAGGAGACAAAGCACCCGGCTGCTTTCATCATGTCACCATCAACAGCAATGCCAACCGCCAAAAAATAATTTTAGCCAATTCTGCTAAAATTATAGCGCCGCAAGGTTATCTTGCATACATGACCTGCACTTATTCAACCGCAGAAAATGAACAAGTCAGCGAATGGCTGTTAAGCAAATTCCCCGAATTTGGGCAAGTCACTGTTCCTCATTTGGAAAAATATCGATCGCACCTGACAGAAATTCCTTGCTATCGGATGTGGCCGCAAGATAGACTAGGAGCAGGAGCTTTCACTGTTTTGTTTCAAAACACCTCGGATGGAGAGAGAAATCAGCTACCAGCAGATTTTCTAGATTTAGCTCGTTTTACCAACATCTAACTATCCGCGTCCATCCGCGTGCATCGGCGGTAAAAAAAATATTCTTCCATTAATCCAACTAACAAATGATTTTTTCCCAATTATCCAAAGCAATTAAAAGACCGCTCAACATAGCCGTCGGCATTTTAATTACCTTAAATCTGCTCATATTAAGCGGCTGTCAAAACAGCACAACCCCAGCATCAAAAAACGGCGAACCGATCGAACTCACACTGTGGCACGGCATCAATCCTCCGCCAAATCGCGACGTATTTCAAACCCTCACCGACAAATTCAACAAAACCCATCCCAACATCCAGATCAAACCAGTTTACATCGGCCAGCCCGACCAACAACTGCCAAAAATACTAACAGCAATAGTAGGAAATGCACCGCCGGATTTGCTTTGGAATGCTGCTACCATTTCAGGAAAACTAGCAGAACTCAACGCAATTGAACCCTTAGAAAACTGGCTCGACAAATCGCCCCGGAAAGCCGAAATCTACCCGGCACTCTTCGAGTCAATGGAACTCGGCGGACACACTTGGTCAGTTCCCCTAGGCACAAACAACGTCGCCATCTTTTACCGTCCCAGCTTATTTGCAGCAGCAGGAATCAAAAAAGTGCCGCAGAACTGGGCGCAATTAAAGCAAACAGCCCGATCGCTCACGCGAGACACCAACGGAGACGGCCGCACAGACCAACACGGCATAGTGCTCCCCCTAGGCAAGGGAGAATGGACAGTATTTACCTGGCTGCCATTCATGTTCAGCGCAGGCGGCGAACTCAAAGGCGACATACCTCAAAGTCCTGTACCCCAAATAGATAATCCCGGTTCTCACGCCGCCTTGGAATTGTGGAGGGACTTGTTAAAAGAAGGTTCAGCAGTATTGTCAGCGCCAGAACGCGGTTACGAACTCGACAACTTCATCGCCGGGAAAGTCGCCATGCAAATCACCGGGCCCTGGACGCTAGCACAGTTGCAGCAAAGCGCGATTGACTACGCAGCAATGCCTTTACCGCTCCTCAAACGCCCCGCAGCCGTCGTAGGGGGTGAAAACCTATTTTTAATGAAAACCTCGCCAGAACGAGAGCGAGCAGCCCTCGTATTCTTAGAATACGTTATAGGTGAAGAATTCCAAACAGCATGGGCATTGGGAACAGGTTACTTGCCCATTAACTTAAAATCGAGACAGAGCCAAGCTTATCAAAGCTTTGTGGAAAAAAACCCTGTTTTGCGAGTATTTTTAGAACAAATGAACTCAGCCAGAGCGCGACCCATTATATCAGGTTACTCCCGCCTGTCAGAAAACCTCGGTCGCGCCATAGAGGCAACCCTTCTGGGCCGCAACCCCCAAGACGCCCTTAAAGAATCTCAAGAGCGTTTGACACTAACCTTAGATATTGCAGCAGCCAAAGAGAAATAGACAATAAAAAATATTTTTTTGCTGTTAATTATCAGCTTTCACTGTATTCGACCGAAAGACTTGAAGCCTCGATTAATGAAAAATCTAGTGAAAATCACTCCCGCCTCCACTTATAATCAGACACCGTGTTTCTGGTTCCCGACTTACATAAAAGCAGAGATTTTACGTTGCTGTTATTGGTATTTTAGGTATTTTAAGTATTATTGAGCACGGTGCAAAATGTTATGGTGAATTGCGTTGCGATCGCCCGACACAAAAAGACACCCGCTGTCGCTAGGTAATAAATTTTTAACAAAAATAAAAAATTTATAAACCAATTGCTTAGCCATTAGAGATATATTTACAAAAAAGCAATACTCCCGAAATTCATGGGCAGATTTGATCGAACAAAAAAAACCGCTCCCTCAACGGCACCACAAAAAGTAAGCTCAAAAGCTTCTCCCACTACCTACCACCCATGACCTACCATCACCTAATAGAAACATTTTCTCTACCCTGTGCCTGTCCCGTGCCATCTACTGAGTTCCCAACAACCGTCCACCTTTTCCCCAAACGACAATGCAGACAAAGTTCCTTAACGCAATCAAAGGACATTCCTGGCGGTACTTCCTCGCAGTAGGCGCGATCGCCCTGGTCTACTATTGGGCGTCGCAATTCGCAATTTCCACCCTCACCCTCAGTTCAGAAATTTACCCGATGTGGCCAGCAGCAGGAATTGCCCAAGTCGCCCTGCTGCTGTTTGGGCGGCAAATGTGGCCGGGAATCGCGCTCGGAGGCTTCCTTTTCAGCATGAGCGTACCGTCGGCCAACATCGGCGCGGCATTGATCTCGGCAGCCGCCAGAACCCTGCAAGCGTGGACGGGAACTTATCTACTCCAGCGCATTAACTTTAGCGCCGGGCTCGATCGGCTCAAAGACGTTTTAGGAATAGTCGGACTAGCAGCCTTGGGATCTACCTTGATCAACTCCACCATCGGCAGCATCGTCGTATGCCTGACCGGTTTATCTAGCTGGAGCAATTTTGGCACGATTTGGGGGACTTGGTGGGTGGGAGACGCTATGGGAATTGTGCTCGTCGCCCCGCTGCTGCTGACGTGGCAACAATTGCCCAGAGTCCCCAACCATCGTAGAAAGATAGCTGAACGAGCGATTTGGCTGCTGCTGCTACTAGCAGTCGGCTGGCTCGTCTTCTGCTCCCGCACCCGCGCCGCCTACGCCCGCTATCCCCTCGAATACTTACCATTTCCCCTAGTAGTTTGGGCTGCCTTTCGATTCGGCCAGCGCTACACGGCCCTCTCCAACTTCATCCTCTGCGGCTTCGCCATCTGGGGCATAGCCCGACGCAGCGGCCCCTTCCTCAAACACGCCAGCAGTATGCCCCAAGCACTGTTATCCCTGCAAGCCTTCATCGCCGTCATCGCCGTCACCGGCTTAGTCTTAGCCGCCACCGTCGCCGAACGCCACCAAGCAGAAGCTTCCCTGCGCGCCAGCGAAGCCAGCCTTGCCAACGCCCAGCGCATCGCCCAACTAGGCAACTGGGACTTAGACCGCAACACCCAGCAATTGCGGTGGTCAGAGGAAATTTATCGCATCCTGGGACAGCGGCCGGGAACTTTTGAACCCAGCCTGGAAGCCTTCTTGGAATACGTACACCCTGAAGACAGAGAATTAGTCAAAACCTCGATCGAAGCCGCTTTATTTCAGCAACAGCCTTACAGCATCGACTACAGGCTCATACTGCCCGACGGTAGCAACCGCACAGTCTACGAACAAGCCGCCGTCAACTCCCTATACATCAGCAGCACCGTCCAAGACATCACAGACAGAAAGCAAGCCGAAGCCGCCCTGCGTTCTTCAGAAGAAAGATTTTCCAAGGCCTTTCACGCCTCCCCAGTCGGGATTAGCATCTGCACCCTCACAGACGGGTGCTTCCTCGATGCCAACGAAAGCTTTTTGCGCTCATTAGGCTGGCTGCGACACGAATTTATCGGCCGCACTCCCAGCGACTTAGGAATGTTTGTCAATTCAGAAGATGGGGGGCGGCTCGCCCAGATTTTGCAATCACAAAATTCGATCAGCAACCAAGAAATCAAAATTCGCACCAAAGCCGGCGAAGTGCGCGACTGGCTGATGTCAGTGGAACTCATCCACCTCGGGAGCACTGAGTGCGTTTTAATCATGACAACCGACATCACCGAACGCTTGCGTTCCGAAGAATTCCGCCGGGCCGCAGTAGCCGCCGAAGCTGCAAATAGATCCAAAAGCATTTTTCTCGCCAACATGAGTCACGAACTCAGAACCCCCCTCAACGCCATCATCGGCTACAGCGAGCTCCTGCAAGAAGACGCCCGAGACCTCGGTGCCGAAGAATTCATTGACGACCTCCAGAGAATTAACACGGCCGGCCAGCACCTACTAGCGCTGATTAAAGATATTCTCGACTTGACCAAAATTGAAGCAGGCCGCATCGACTTCCACCTCGAAACCTTCACCATTTCAACTTTGGTTGAGGAAGTAGTTGCCACCATCGGGCCGATGGCAGACAAAAATAGCAATATCCTAGAAATACAATGCCCCAAGGATATTGGATCGATGCACACCGACGTGACTAAACTCCGGCAGTCTTTGCTCAACCTCCTCAGCAATGCCGCGAAATTTACTTGCTCCGGCGCGATTACCTTCGCCGTTACCCGATCCGTCGAAACCCGCGCCGACGCTGCAAAGAAAGCCACAAGACTTGGAGCGTATAGAGGAGGTGGCCAAGCTGAAAATAGCTTGTCTCTGTTATCTTCCGGTCAAGATTGGATCTTTTTTACGGTCAAAGATACCGGCATTGGCATGAGTCCCGAACAGTTAGCCAGAATCTTTGAGCCTTTCACCCAAGCCGATTCCTCAACTACTAAGAAGTATGGCGGCACTGGTTTGGGGCTGACGATTACTAAGAAATTCTGCGAAATGATGGGCGGAGACATTACTGCATTCAGCGAGGTGGGCAAAGGTTCTACTTTTACCATTCGGCTGCCAGCTATTTTCAGCGACCTTTCGATCTCAACCGAAAAATCTGACGAATAATATTTTTTTGACAGTTATTTTCGATGCCTGCAAATTTTATTTGCCTCCGCCAGTTGCTGAGTATTTCGCTAGCAGTTAGGGATATTTTGCAGATAATTTATCACACTATCAAGTCAGTCTTTTTCCTAGGTTTTTCTAATATAGAGGTAGAAGATTAGGTCGGGTTAGATAACCATAATTAATTTATGCGTAAGTACGAAAAACCCTTAAATCGTTTCCGCTGGCATGAGAATAATAATTTTTCCAGTCCAGTACAAGCGGAAGCGATCGTTTTTTGGGGCCCACCTAGTTTTTGAGGGTAAGTTCACTCGCTCAATACTCCGGACAGTTTTTTTCTGCTCCAATGGCTTATTCTCGCTTGACTTTGAGCGACTTTGGATAATTAAATCAATGCCCTCTCCACCCGTGACTTGCATTTAATTTTACTTTTTTATTGTCCTTTTCCTGTAAAAAATGTAGTATCGTTACCCCAAATTTTCGGACTATTGACTTGATAAGATGATATTATTATTTTTGAGGGTGCTGCCGACATTCAGAGGATTAGTTAGTTGACAACCCTTAAAAGTTCTGAAAATTAATATAATTAGCGCAGTTTGAAAGATTTTGGAGAGGAGACACGATCCCTTGGCTTCTCAATAAAACCTGTTATAGACTTCGATCGCGTACTTGTCCCCTAACGGTATACCTACGTATATATACTATTAATTAATAAAGATATACTGTAGAAAGTTGCCTACAAAGCGCCCGAAAATATGCACCCCCACCTCCACCGCCAACTCGAACAGCTCGGTTTAGTCGGCGAGTCTCCCCCTCCCACTGCTGAGCAGTGGCAGCTTTTATTAGAGCAGGTAAGTTGTACCTATGACCGAGTTCAGAGTCAGCAAGAACTTCAGCAGGAAGATTGTTTTAACTTGGAGACGGTGGCGCTCAAGGATGTAACTGAGTCGCCCCACTCCCCTCAAGACTCTCCAACAGCTTCAGAATTCGATCGACTGCGGGCGAGTGTCAACAGTTTGGGGGCGGGATTGTGTATCCTTGACGCGAAGGGCTGTGTAATTTCAGTGAATCCAGAGGCCGAACGGTTGCTGGGGTGGCGAGAGTCGGAACTTGCAGGCGTTTCCCTGCTAGAGCGCATCGGGAAGCAAAAGAAAGGCAACAAATCCCAAGTTTTGACGGCTCCGAAACAGTCGCCAAGCAAGAGTGAAGATAGGCCGATCGCACCTACACTAGATTTACAAGAGGCGATCGCTTCCTGTCAACCTTGCAACAATTGGGACGACGAGTTTTTGTGTCGCGACGGCAAGATGTTACCAGTTTCCTATTTTTTCCATCCCGCAGTTGAGCGCGGCGAAATATCAGTCTTGGTGTTTTTTGACACTAGAGAACACAAGCAATGGCTCTCGATACTGCAAGCAGTTCTAAAATCTACAGATGCAGGAATTCTGGCGGTTGACAGAAACGGGAATATATGTAATTATAATCAGAAATTTCTAGAGATGTGGGGTTTGTCCGCCAGCCAAGGAAAGTTGAGCCGATCGACCTTCGCAACACTCAAAAAAACAATCAAAACAGGATTCCCCTTCGACAGGGAACAATTAAAATACCCGCAACGATTTCTCCAAAACGTGATCAAAGTGTCGGCAGATTCAGATACTCAAATCAGCGAATTATTAGAATTTAAAGACGGAAAAATTCTTGAATTAAATTCGTTGCCATCAAAAGTCGGAGCGAAAACAGTCGGTAGAGTCTGGAGCTTTCGAGACGTTACCGAACTCAAAAAAGTAGAAGAATATTTGCAGTATCGAAGAGAATTCGCTCAGTTGATTGCCCGTTTGTCAACCAATTTCATCAGTCAGCCCTTATCAGAAATAGACAAAGGCATCGATCAAACCCTAGAAGCGATAGCCACCTTGAGCGGGTTTGACCGCAGTTACATCTACCTGTTATCAGAAGACAAAACCCGCGCCGACAAAAGCTACGAGTGGTGCGGCGAAAGCATTCCGGCAGTCAAAGACAGCACCGACAACCAAATAGATATCGCACAAATTCCTTGGATCGCAGAAAAACTCGATCGCGCGGAATGCCTCTATATTCCAGAAATCGGCGAACTCCCGCCTCCAGCCAAAGCCGAAATTGGCTATTTTATCGGTCAAAATCCAGCCGAATTCCAGACAGACTCCCCATCCCAAACAGTCAATCAAACAGCAACCGCCTCAATACCTTGGATTGGCGCTTCCCTAAATAATTTAGAATTAAAAAAACCGCTACAAAATATTCAATCGCTGATAATTATTCCCCTAATTTGTAGTAAAAACCTAGTAGGATTTCTCGGATTCGAGGGCTTAAAGCAAACAGCAGGTCGAGCAACCGAAATATCCACACAGCTAAAAATGGTAGGAGAAATGCTCGCCAATGTCCTAGAGCGCAAGCGAGCAGAAGCAGCCTTGAGACAATCCGAAACAAAATACCGCAGCATCTTTGAAAACGCAGTCGAAGGCATATTCCAGACAACGCCTTCAGGACACTACCTCAGCGGCAATCGCGCACTAGCCAGAATTTACGGCTACGAATCCTGTACCCAAATGCTCGCCGAACTCACCGATATCAACCGTCAATTTTACGTTGACCCCCATCGGCGCGCCGAGTTTATGGCCCAATTGCGCGCGGGCCGCCAAGTGTCAAAATTTGAGTCCCAAATATACCGCCGAGACGGTAGCAAGATCTGGATTTCCGAAAACGCGCGCAGCATCTGCGACGAAAACGGCAGGGTTTTATACTACGAAGGCACAGTCCAAGACATCACCGATCGCAAACAGGCAGAATCCGCCATGCAGTTGGCCCTAGAAGCAGCAGAATCAGCCAACCGGGCAAAAAGCACATTTCTCGCCAACATGAGCCACGAACTTCGCACACCCCTCAACGCCATCATCGGCTACAGCGAAATGCTTCAAGAAGAAGCCGAAGAATTGGGCAGTTGCGAATCGGTTCCCGACCTCGAAAAAATCTGCAGCGCCGGCAAACACTTGCTGTCCCTGATTGACGACATCCTAGATATTTCTAAAATTGAAGCAGGCCGAATGGATCTCTACTTAGAAACCTTCGAGATCCATACCTTAATTGAAAGTGCTGTTGCCACGGCGAGGCCGCTGGTAGATAAAAACGGTAATACCCTAGAAGTGTACTGTCCAGACAACCTCGATACCATGCACGCGGACATGACCAAAGTGCGGCAAGTGCTGCTTAATTTGCTCAGCAACGCTGCCAAGTTCACACAAAACGGGAGAATTGCGATCGGAGTGGAAAGAATTAAAAATGAACAATTAAAAATGAAAAATCAAGAGGAATCTTCTAAAATTTTAATTTCCAACTCCGAATTTTTAAGTTTCCGCGTTGCCGACACCGGCATCGGCATGACACAAGAGCAATTGGAGCGAGTTTTCCAACCTTTCACCCAAGCTGATGCCTCGACTACCCGCGAGTACGGTGGCACTGGTTTGGGACTAGCAATCAGTCAGCGCTTCTGTCAGATGATGGGTGGCAGTATTGAGGTCAGCAGCACCTTGGGCGCAGGCACCACTTTCACCGTGCTCTTGCCCAAAGCCATCAAACAGCCGGAAATCCCCAACAAAGTCCATGACAGCACGAGCCTTCCGGACGCCCCCGCTGTCGGCACGGTGCTGGTAGTGGACGACGACCCTATCTCGCGGGATTTAATCCAGCGCGCCCTCACTCGCCAAGGACTGCACATAGAAGTCGCCGGCAGTGGCGAGCAAGCTCTCCGGCTCGCTAAGCAACTACGGCCCGACGCCATTACGCTGGACGTGATAATGCCCGGAATGGACGGCTGGGCGGTACTCTCAGCGCTGAAAGCCGATCCTGACCTTGCCGAAATTCCCGTAATCCTGCTATCCTTTGTGGGCAACAAAAGCCTCGGCTTTGCATTGGGTGCCTCGGACTACCTCACCAAACCAGTGGACGGCAAACGGCTGGCTGCCTTGTTGAACAAGTACCGACGCGACCAAGACGGCGTTGCAAGTAACAATGTGACCTGTCAGATTCTAATTGTGGAAGACGACGTTGCCACGCGCGAAATACTGCGATGCGTACTAGAAACACAAGGCTGGGCAGTAACGGAAGCTGACAGCGGACGCGCTGCTCTCGATCGGCTAAAAGTTGCTCGCCCGCACCTGATATTACTGGATTTGACGCTGCCAGAAATGGATGGTTTTGAGTTGATCGGGGAACTTCGCAAATCCCATTCGGGAGATCCTATACCGATTGTGGTAATCACGGGGAAAGACCTGACACCGGCCGAAAGCCAGCAACTAAACGGCTACGTCGAGCGGGTGCTACAAAAGGGAGTCTACAGTTGCGATAGTTTGTTGCGCGATGTTCGCTCTATAGTCAATGACAGGTTCGATCGCAGGTACGACTCGAAAGGCAAGGAGAACACCAATGGCTAAAATCCTGTTGGTCGAAGATAACGAAATGAACAGAGATATGCTTTCCAGGCGTCTGGCCCGGAAGGGACACGAGGTCTTTATTGCTGTTGACGGTGCTGAGGGAGTGTCGATGGCGCTCGCGAAAGTACCCGATTTGATTCTGATGGATATGAGTCTGCCGGTTCTCGACGGGTGGCAAGCAACGCAGCAAATTAAGGCGGCTCCTGAAACTAGCAGGATTCCGGTGATTGCGCTGACGGCTCACGCCATGGCGGGCGATCGCGAAAAGTGTCTTGCAGCAGGCTGCAACGACTACGACACCAAACCGGTCGAGTTTCCCCGACTTTTGGGTAAAATTGAAACTCTTCTGAAAGAGGCCCTGACATGAAAGGTGACGAGGGCAGCGTGCTGGTTGTTGACGACAATGAGGTAAACCGCGATTTGCTGGCCCGCCGACTTCAGCGTCAAGGCCATGTGGTGACTGTTGCTGAAGATGGTCTCCAAGCTCTGGAAATGTTGCGAAGCGTTCCTTTTGATTTGGTTCTGCTAGACATTATGATGCCGCAAATGAACGGCTATCAGGTTCTCGAAAGTCTGAAGGCGGACGAGAATTTGCGCTACATCCCGGTGATTATGATTTCGGCGGTGGACGATATCGACAGTATCGTCCGGTGTATAGAGTTGGGGGCGGAGGATTATCTTTCTAAACCGTTCAATCCGGTATTGCTCAAGGCTCGGATTAGCGCTTGTCTGGAAAAGAAGCGGCTGCGGGATAAGGAACAGGCGTATTTACATGAGTTGGCCCAGGAAAAGGAAAAGTCCGAGCGTTTGCTGTTAAATATTTTACCCAAGGCGATCGCACAGCGCCTGAAACACGGGGAAATTACGATCGCAGACAGTTTCGCCGAGGTAACAGTGATGTTTGCCGATTTGGTCGGTTTTACTAAGCTTTCGTCTCATTTATCGCCGGCACAATTGGTGGAGTTGCTCAACGAGATTTTTTCGGCTTTTGACGAGTTGGCCGAGCGCTACGGACTTGAGAAAATTAAGACGATCGGCGATGCTTATATGGTGGTTGGCGGTTTGCCGACGCCCAGCGACGACCACGCCGAGTCGATCGCCGAAATGGCGCTGGAAATTCAAGCAGCAATGACTAAGATACATACCAAGGGAGGTCAGCCGCTCAGCATTCGCATCGGCATCCACACAGGCCCGGTAGAAGCTGGGGTAATCGGTACTAAAAAATTTACTTACGATTTGTGGGGAGATACGGTAAATACAGCTTCCCGGATGGAATCTCAAGGCGTCCCCGGCAGCATTCAAGTGACCGTTGCTACCTACGAGCGCCTGCGGGATAAGTACGTTTTTGAGGAGCGCGGCGTGATTCCAGTGAAGGGCAAAGGCGATATGATGACTTATCTGCTTATGGGCCGAAACGCTTAATTAATCATTGGGCATTGGGCATCGGGTAGCGGTAATAATATCAACAGTCAACAGTCAACAGTCAACAAATCATCAAATGAGCGTAAATTCTAACCTTTTAATGTACGCCCAATGGGCGGCAATTCTGACAGTAGCTTTGGCTATTTTAACAGTTATAGCATTTATCTTCAAATGGGGTTTTCGCTTCCGATTGGTAGGAGTGACAAGCTTTATGGGAGTAATTGCTGCGAGTATATTTGGTCTGGGTTTGGGACTGTTTTCCCGTACAGAAATTCCTGGTGCGGTCCGCTATTCTTTAGTTTACGATACAGGCGGCGCTCAAACAGTAGTTACTGTGCCACCTACGATCACGGAATCGGAATTAGAAGCAACGATGCAGCAAGCGGCTGCGGATTTGTACTCTCCAGGGCGCTCTGGGCGGGGCAGAGACTACATGACTATCCGAGTTCGTACAGTTGTACATCCAGAGCCTGGACTGTCGCAGCCGCTGTTTTTGGGCGAAGTGAGGCGATCGCTCGCGACTCGTTATGATGACAAAATGGCGATCGAAATCTTCCCCGAAAAAGTTGCTATTCTGAAAAAATATCAAGCCTAAAAGTAGTGATTGTTGGGTGCGCCATGTGCACCCAGCCTTTTGCATAGATTCGATCGCTCTTCTTAAAATAATCTGCGTTTATCCCTGTTCATCTGCCTTAAATCTGCGGTTTAGCCTATAAAAAACCAAAAATACTAAAAAAAATTATGAATCCAAATACAGAACAATTACTAACAGACCTCACCGATGCCTTTAACCCATTTTATCCCTTACCAGCAGGCGACCCGCAATATGTTGACTGTCAAGAAGTGCGAGGAGATGACAATATTACCCTAGACTTGGGCCGCAACATTCAGCGTTCCAAACAGATGACTTATCAGTATCAGTTATACGCTGGACATCGGGGGGCAGGAAAGTCAACCGAATTGCTGCGCCTAGAGGATCATCTAAAAAAACAAGGTTATTTTGTCGTTTATTTCGCTGCTGACGAACAAGATATCAATCCCGAAGATACGGAATACACAGATATTTTGCTCGCTTGCACCAGGCACTTTTTAGAAGCAATTAAAGATGCTGACCCAAAACCTTTGCGCGATTGGATGGAAAGCCGCTGGAACGATTTAAAAGATTTAGCCCTGTCAGAAGTATCGTTTGAAAAATTGAGCTTAGAACTGCAAATTTCTCAGTTTGCCAAGCTGACGGCGAATGTGAGAAACGAACCGAGTTTGCGCCAAAAAATTCGAGAAAAAGTTAATCCCTACACATTAACCCTGATTGATGCGTTGAATGAGTTTATTGTCAATGCTAAAAATAAATTGCCCACCAAATATTCAAAACTGGTTGTGATAGCCGATAATTTAGATCGGATTGTGCCGTTTTCCAAAGACCCAGGGGGACGTAGCAATCTCGATGAAATTTTCTTAGACCGCAGCGAACAACTCAAAGCTTTAAAATGTCACGTAGTTTACACCGTACCGATTTCGATGGTGCATTCTAACCGCGCTGCCGATTTAAGCAATAATTATAGCAATCCTCCCCAAGTGCTACCGATGATTATGGTACGCAAGCCCAGCGGTGAAGTTCACCCGCCGGGACTTGCTAAAATGAAAGAGTTGATTGAGAAGCGGGTAAAACAAGTTGATCCGCATTTATCTTTAGAAACAGATTTTTTTGACACCGCAGAAACTCTAGAAGGGCTGTGTTTGATGAGTGGAGGTCACGTCAGGAATTTGATGTTGATGATGCAAGAAGCTATCAAGAAGACGGATAATTTGCCCATTACTGCGAAAGCAGCGAAAAGGGCAATTACGAACCTGCGGGATGTCTACCGCAAAACTGCCGGACACAATGAATGGTCTATTTTAGCACAAGTATCTCTTTCTCGTCGGATACTGAATGACGAACAACACCGCAATTTGCTATTTAGTCGCTGTATTTTGGAATACAGATACTTGGATGAAGAAGAAGAAATCCAGTCTTGGTATGATGTTCACCCGCTAATTAAAGGCATTCCGGAATTTAAGGAAGCAGTCGCTACACTTCAGTCATGAAACCAGAAGCAATTGATTGGGACGAAGATTTACCACCAGCAGAACCGGAGGAAGAATATCGAGATCTGGTACGCACTATCAAGCGGACAAAAGGCTTTAGCTTGTTATTTGTGGAGTGTTCGCCGGCGGAGGGAGAACGCTGGATTGCTAGAGTTAAAACAGATATTCCGCAGCAAAAAATTGAGGTTTTGCGGCTGAAGGAATCGGTTTATGATTTTTACAATCTAATTGAAGAGTTGCCAAATCGCGATCGCATCAATGTCCTATTCGTCCAGGGTTTAGAATATTCACTTTATGAATACGAACAAGAAAAAAAGGAGCTCGGCTGGGAAAGCAAGGATATTTACTCTTATAGTTGGCGGGGTGTGCCGCCTGTTTTAATTAATTTAAACCAGCAGCGAGAACGATTTCGAGATAATTTTAAAATCTGTTTGGTTTTTCTGTTGCCTAAGTTTGCTATTGATTATTTTATTCAACGGGCACCTGATTTCTTTGATTGGCGATCGAGTTTATTTAAGTTGTCGATGGATAAAGAACTGCTGCAACTAGAATCAAGGCAGGCTTGTTCGGAAAGAGGGAAGCGAGAAGATTATCTAGCTTTGACTCCCCAAGAACGGAAACGGGAATTGGTGAGGATTCAATCTTTAATTGATGAGGATGGGCAAACACCGGAACAAAAAGCTGAATTGTTTTACGAACAGGCTTTGTTGTATAACTTTGGTGAACAATATGCAAAGGCGATCGCCTCCTACGACAAAGCCTTAGAAATCAAACCAGATGATGACGCAGCCTGGTACAATCGGGGCTATGCACTGCGTAATTTAGGAAGATGGGAAGAAGCGATAGCCTCCTACAACAAAGCCTTAGAAATCAAACCAGATTTATACGAAGCCTGGTACAATCGGGGCATTGCACTGGGTAATTTAGGAAGATTGGAAGAAGCGATAGCCTCCTTCGACAAAGCCTTAGAAATCAAACCAGATGATGACGCAGCCTGGTACAATCGGGGCATTGCACTGGGTGATTTAGGAAGATTGGAAGATGCGATAGCCTCCTACGACAAAGCCTTAGAAATCAAACCAGATTTACACGAAGCCTGGTACAATCGGGGCAATGCACTGGATGATTTAGGAAGATGGGAAGAAGCAATAGCCTCCTACGACCAAGCCTTAGAAATCAAACCAGATAAACACGAAGCCTGGTACAATCGGGGCATTGCACTGGGTGATTTAGGAAGATGGGAAGATGCGATAGCCTCCTACGACCAAGCCTTAGAAATCAAACCATATTTACACGAAGCCTGTTACAATCGGGGCATTGCACTGGGTAATTTAGGAAGATTGGAAGAAGCGATAGCCTCCTTCGACAAAGCCTTAGAAATCAAACCAGATAAACACGAAGCCTGGTACAATCGGGGCAATGCACTGGGTAATTTAGGAAGATTGGAAGAAGCGATAGCCTCCTACGACAAAGCCTTAGAAATCAAACCATATTTACACGAAGCCTGGTACAATCGGGGCAATGCACTGGGTAATTTAGGAAGATTGGAAGAAGCGATAGCCTCCTTCGACAAAGCCTTAGAAATCAAACCAGATAAAC
>NZ_JAUBUI010000051.1:39564-47884 GCF_036705385.1 Microcoleus sp. B3-A4
ACAAAGCCTGGTACAATCGGGGCATTGCACTGGGTAATTTAGGAAGATTGGAAGAAGCGATAGCCTCCTTTGACAAAGCCTTAGAAATCAAACCAGATGATGAGGCAACATTTTATAATAAAGCTTGCTGCTATGCGTTACAGAGTCAGATTGACCAAGCGATTCAGAATTTGCAGCAAGCCATCAATCTGAATCCTGACGAATGGCGAGAAATGGCAAAAACGGACTCGTATTTTGACAGCATTCGATCGCATACTCGGTTTCAAGCCTTGATTCAAGAATAGGGATTTGCTCTTGGGCGGGGCGGGTTTATGAGATTGTCGGTTTTAGGCAATTATTCTTGGTAAAACCTGTCCTTACAGCTTCAAAAATACTCTTATTATTTATTAGTCTGCAAAGGCGGACTTCGCTTGACAAGAGGCGCTTTCAACTCTCGATCGCTCAAAAGGATTACGTGAAAATGATATCTTGGGTGAGGTTTGTCACACCTCAGTACGATCGCCCTTTCTTCTTTTCTACGCAGTCCTATAAAAAAATAGTATTAATCTATACTTCCAAATCCCAGCTCTAGAAATATAATGAAAAAATTGAAAAAGTCCCCAAATTCCTGTAAAATTGCCATAAATAACCAAATAGTCGCGATCAAAAGCACTCAAAGGCGAAAAAGATCGCATATAAAAAAGAAAAGAATCAATTAGACAGAAAATAAAGAGGTGAAACCCCTTGCAAAAATTAGCCAGCATAGAAAAGCCGATCGACTCAGGGGAAAAATCCATAGCAGTCAACACCCAAAAGGCTCAAACATTGTACGAACGCGGCAACGCCCTAGAAGCGATGGGACGATTCCAAGCTGCGATCGAATCCTGGGAAGAAGCGATCGCACTCGAACCAAAATTTTATGAAGCGTGGTACAACCAAGGCGTAGCCCTCAAAAAATTGGGCCAGCTAGAAGAAGCGATCGCAGCCTACAACAAATCCCTACAAATCAAACCAAACAATCCCGAAGCGTGGTATAATCGCGCCAACGTTTTGCGGAAGCTCAACAGACTCTCAGAAGCGATCGCATCCTACGAAAAGGCGCTCGAACTCAACCCCAGCTACCCCGAAGCTTGGACGAACCGCGGCAACACCCTCGTCAGCTTAGAGAAATTATCAGAAGCGATCGACTCCTACGACAAAGCCATCGCCATCAAACCAGACTACTGCGAAGCTTGGTACAACAAAGCATTTGCCCTCAGAAAATCAGACCAAAATACAGCGGCGATCGCCTCTTACGACAAAGCGATCGAACTCAAACCAGATTTGCATCAAGCCTGGTACAACCGCGGCTTAGCCCTAGCCGATGAAAAACTCTACCCGGAAGCCGTCGCCTCCTACGACAAAACCCTGCAACTGCGGCCGAATTCCGCCGAAGCCTGGAACAAACGCGGCAGGGCGATCGCACAAATGGGACAATTTGAAGAAGCGATCGCATCCTGGGACAAAGCCCTCGCACTCAACCCAAACGACAGCGAAACCTTTTACAACCGCGGCTTAGCCTTCGCCAACTTACAACGCTTTGAAGAAGCAGTAGCCTCTTGGGACAAAACCGTAGAGTTGCAGCCAGACAACACGGAAGCCTGGTACAACCGCGCCATAGCCCTCAAAAAAATTCAACGATTTACCGACGCGATCGCCTCCTACGATAAAATCATCGCACTCACACCCGACGATCCAAACCTGTACTATCAAAAAGCTTGCATTTACGCCCTGGAAAAACAAGCAGGCGAGATCACAAACAGCCAGGAACTTGTAGCCACCAGCATTCGGCTGGCGATCGAAAACTTATCCAAGGCGATCGAACTCAATCCGCCGAAATACCGGAAATTATGCAAAAATGACTCTAAATTGCATACAATACGGGAAGAAGTGCGGTTTTTAGCTTGATTTCAGGGTAGCTATGATTGATGGATACGGATGCCGCACTGCAACCTTTGTAGGCAAAACAGCACCATAAACCCCAATCATGCAAACCCTAGACAAAACTCAAGCAAAATTCGCTCAACTGGCAGCCCATCTCAGAGAAGTTACCGACATAGAATCAGCCTCGTCGTTGCTGCATTGGGATCAATCAACTTATATGCCCCCCAAAGGTGCAACTGCCAGAGGCCGCCAGTTGGCTACTCTCAAACAAATATCCCACGAAAAATTTACAGATCCAAAAATAGGTGAACTCCTAGAAGACTTGCGTTTCTACGAACAAACCCTCCCCTACGACTCCACCGCAGCCAGCCTGATCCGCATAGCCCGCAGAGACTACGATCGCGCCGCCAGAGTCCCCGCAACCTTCATGTCCGCACTCTGCCGCCACCAAGCCGACTGCTACGAAGCTTGGGCCGCGGCCAGGGCAGCCAACAACTTCGCAGCCGTTGAGCCGTATCTAGAAAAAACCCTAGAATTAAGCAGGCAATACGCCGAGTTTTTCCCCGGATACGAACACATCGCCGATCCTTTGATCGATCGTAGCGACTACGGCATGAAAGTATCCCTGCTGCGCCCGCTTTTCGCCCAACTGCGTCAAGAATTAGTGCCGATAGTCGAAGCCATCACCTCCCAACCTCCCGCCGACGACTCCTGCTTGCACCAAGACTTTCCAGAATCCCAGCAACTAGAATTCACTCGCAAAGTTGTAGAACGCATGGGGTTCGACTTCCAACGGGGACGGCAAGACACCACCCTGCACCCGTTCATGACCAACTTCTCCATAGACGACGTGCGAATTACCACCCGCGTCTATGAAGACCACTTGGATCAAGCATTGTTTAGCAGCATCCACGAAGCCGGACACGCCCTCTACGAACTCGGAAATTCCCCGGAATTTGAGGGCACGCTGCTTGCAGGTGGCATTTCCTCCGGCGTGCACGAAAGTCAGTCGCGACTTTGGGAAAATTTGGTCGGGCGCAGCCGCGGTTTTTGGGAATGTTTCTACCCGCAACTCCAAGGCGTATTTTTGCGACAGTTGGGACACGTATCCACTGACGCATTTTACCGGGCAATTAACAAAGTCTCGCGATCGCTCATCCGCACCGACGCCGACGAAGTAACCTACAACCTCCACGTCGCCATCCGCTTTGACCTAGAATTGGCAATGGTAGAGGGAAAACTCGCAGTCCGAGACCTCCCCGAAGCCTGGAACGAACGCTATAGAACCGACCTCGGCGTTGTCCCCGCCACCGACAGCGAAGGCGCGATGCAAGATGTTCACTGGTATGTTGGTACGATCGGCGGAATGTTCCAAGGTTACACCCTCGGCAACTTGATGAGCGCCCAATTCTACGAAACAGCAGTAAAAATCAATCCTGAAATTCCTGTAGAAATAGAAAGGGGCAATTTTACCGTACTCCACGACTGGCTCAAACAAAACATCTACCAGCACGGCCGTAAATATACCGCTGTCGAATTGATCGATCGCGTTACAGGTTCACCTTTAACTATCGATCCATTTATCCGCTACATTCGCCACAAATACGGGGAGTTTTATGTCATTTGAGGGATAGCAACTTCACTTTGCAGACTTTAAAATTACAAAAAAAGTAGCCGCTTAAAAGAAAGGGCGATACTGTTTGAGTATCGCCTAATTTTACAGCGGAAATCAAAAGTCTTAAATAAGGGAGTATGTATGTCTGAACTCTTTCAGGCTGTGATCGCCAGCGACGAAAAAACCGAGTTGCGTCAGTTTGTCAGCGATTTACGCGCTTTGGGAAAGAAATATTTACTGCGAAACGACATAGTTAACGCTTTTGCCGCCTACTGCACCAAATACGAAAAGCCCGAACAGTTCCATCAATCTTCTCTTTTAAGCAAACTGATTTACTACGTTCAGGAAATTATTCTTGAAGATGGCAGCCTTTGCGTCCTGCTGCGGCCAAAAATTGCTAGTATGGAAATAGTGCGAGTTGCAGACGACTTGACTGTTGAGCAGATGACAGTGCAAGAATTGCTCGACGTGCGCGATCGTTTCGTCAACCACTTTCATCCCCAAGAAGGCGACATTCTCGAACTAGATTTCGGCCCGTTTTACGACTACTCCCCCACAATTCGCGACCCCAAAAACATCGGCAAAGGAGTACAATTCCTCAACCGATATCTCTCCAGCAAACTGTTTCAAGACGCCAGACAGTGGCAGGAAACTCTATTTAATTTCTTGCGCCTTCACCGCTACAACGGCGTACAATTGCTAATTAACGATCGCATAAAATCCCAAGAACAACTTTCACAACAAATCAAAAAAGCCCTCACCTTTGTCAGCGATCTTTCTGAAGAAGAAGCCTACGAAAGATTTCGACTCGTGCTGCAATTGATGGGTTTCGAGGCAGGTTGGGGAAATACCGCAGCCCGGGTACATGAAACCCTAGGAATTCTTGACGAATTAATTGATTCGCCCGATCCCCAAACCCTAGAAGCATTTATTTCTCGCATCCCGATGATTTTCAAAATCGTCCTAGTTTCTCCTCACGGCTGGTTCGGTCAAGAAGGAGTTTTGGGGCGGCCGGATACGGGAGGGCAAGTAGTTTATGTCCTCGATCAAGCCAAGAGTTTAGAGAAACAACTGCAAGAAGATATTCATCTTGCAGGTCTCGATAGTTTAGGAGTCAAACCTAAAGTAATTATTCTCACCCGGTTAATTCCTAACAGCGACGGTACGCGCTGCAACGAACGTTTGGAAAAAGTTCACGGCACAGAAAATGCTTGGATTTTGCGGGTTCCCTTCCGGGAGTTCAATCCCAAACTGACTCAAAATTGGATTTCTAGATTCGAGATTTGGCCTTATTTAGAAACTTATGCGATCGATTCAGAAAAAGAACTTCTGGCTGAGTTTCAGGGCAAGCCAGATTTAATTGTCGGCAACTATTCCGACGGGAACTTGGTAGCCTTTTTGCTGTCTCGCAAACTAAAAGTTACTCAGTGCAATATTGCCCATGCGCTGGAAAAATCTAAATATTTGTTCAGCAATCTCTACTGGCAAGAATCAGAGGACAAATACCATTTTTCGTTGCAATTTACTGCTGATATAATTGCCATGAATGCAGCTAATTGCATTGTCAGCAGCACCTATCAAGAGATTGTGGGCCAACCCGATAGTGTCGGTCAGTACGAATCTTACCATTGTTTTACCATGCCGGATTTGTACCACGTTGTGAACGGGATTGAACTGTTCAGCCCTAAATTCAACGTCGTGCCGCCGGGAGTTAATGAAAGTGTGTACTTTCCCTACACGCGGATCGAAGACCGGGTGCAAGGCGATCGCGATCGGCTCAACGAACTGCTGTTTACTCTAGAAGATCCGGAACAAGTCTTTGGAAAACTCGACGACCCGCACAAGCGGCCTTTATTTTCGATGGCCCGGCTCGATCGCATTAAAAACCTGACAGGCTTAGCAGAATTGTTTGGCAAAAGCCAGGAACTGCAAGAAAAATGCAACTTAATTCTAGTAGCTGGCAAACTGCGGGTCGAAGAAACCGACGATTACGAAGAAGCCGAAGAAATTAAAAAGCTCTACGCAATTATCGACCAATACAACCTTCACGGTAAAATTCGCTGGTTGGGAGTGAGGCTTTCCAAAAGCCTGTCCGGCGAAATCTACCGGGTAATCGCCGACGCCCAAGGTATATTTGTTCAGCCAGCATTATTTGAAGCTTTCGGCTTGACAATTCTCGAAGCAATGATTACCGGTATTCCCACTTTTGGAACGCAGTTTGGTGGCCCGCTGGAAATTATTCAAGATGGCGTAAATGGGTTTTATATCAACCCGACCAACCACGAGGATACTGCCCAAAAAATTCTCGATTTTTTATCGAAGTGCGAACACAATCCCAACTATTGGTATGAAATTTCAACGCGAGGAATTGACCGAGTTTACAGCACGTATACCTGGAAAATTCACACTACCAAGCTGCTGACTCTGGCGCGGACTTACGGTTTCTGGAACTACTCGTCCAAGGAAGAACGCGAAGATATGCTCCGCTACATAGAATCGCTGTTTTATCTGATTTACAAGCCGAAAGCGAAGGCTTTATTGGCAGAACACGCGAACCGATAACTGCCGATTTTTGCTTTTTACGGGCTGGTTCAAGGGAAAAACTTGGTCTTTCATGGCTCAACTTTTGACACAAACCGCCCGTAAATATTTGTGACTGATAGCAGGTTTTGTACAAGAGGACTGAGGCTAAGAAACGCGGTTTCTAGGGAAAATATTGGCTTTGGTAACAAAACATCTCGGAATCAACCGGGTTTATGAGGAATAGTGCGAACCGGCCCCTACTTCTACCTCGTAACTTCCAACTCGTAAATCCTGAGTGCGGCTGTCACCATTGCCGAACTTGTAGAAGCAGCAACAGATATAGCAACCGCGCCCGACGCTTAGGACGTTATTAATGGCTCAAACCAATCCGGTCTATTACCCCTTCCCTCGGACTTCTTGTTATCCGATCGCGAAGTGAAATGGCCTTGTTCCTTCTTCCTTTTGCTATATGTTTCAGAAAGCAGTCCGGGTAATACAATTAGATTTAGAAACATGAAATCAGCGAAACCTTGTCAAACCTCACTAACAGGATGAAATTTATGCGTGTGACTACTGTTACGATTTTCAGCTTGATTGCTCTGCTCGTTCCCGGCTTAACCCGAAAGGCCACTGCTGCTTTCGACTCCGAACCCTTGGTGCAGGAACAGTACCGCAGAGACTTTACGGCTCCCGCCGATCCGGGTGCGTCAGCATCGCCGGAGGGAAATTCCCAAGGAGATATGTTTCACAAGCCTTTTTACGCGGGCGAGCAGCCAGTGAGAAAGGAAAAAACTATCTCGGCGGGAGCTGACGGGCCAGAAGTTGCAGCCATACAGCAGCGCTTGCAGGTGCACAATTTCAAGGTAGGGACGATCGACGGTACCTATGGCTCTCGCACTACATCGGCGGTTCGTGCTTTTCAGCAGTCTAAGGGTTTGAACGCAGATGGCATTGTGGACAAAGAAACTTGGACAGCTTTAGCAGCAGATCCGGCGCCTGCTCCTGAAGCTGTGCAAAGCAATCCTCCTATTCTGAGCAATGCTGCAGTTCCCGGCAATCCTCCAACTCTTTTAAATAAAGGCGCTGTCGGTTCCAAGGTGAAGACGCTACAGGTGCGTTTGGAAATACAGGGTTACGATCCGGGCCCGATCGACGGCATTTTTGGCGCTCGCACTGCTACGGCTGTCAAGAACTTTCAGAGATTTAAGGGTTTGATGGCTAGTGGCATGGTGGACGAAACAACCTGGAAAGCGCTGGGCCAAAAGTAAGTGACAAGTGAAAAATACGGAAAATTGCTGTGGCGATAACTCATGATTGAACCCGGTGTCCCAAAATGACCGGGTTTCTCGATGTTGAGCGATCGAGCAATTTGGTCATCAGCCTGGAAATTTATCCGTGGGTCGCTTTCTTGAATCTAAAATCTAAAATCTAAAATCTAAAATCGATCGATCGAGCAATTGGGTCATCACCCTGCGGATTTATCAGTGGGTCGCTTCCTTCAATCTAAAATCTAAAATCCAAAATCTAAAATCGATTGACCGATCGCTCTGTTGTGTGCTATAGTATTTAAATGTCAAAATGCGGATATGGCGGAATTGGCAGACGCGCCAGATTTAGGTTCTGGTTCCGAGAGGAGTGAAGGTTCAAGTCCTTTTATCCGCACTTAAAATTTTTATTGTAAAACACACAACCCCAGCCTCTGGTCGGGGGCGTGTTTTTTATGTGGGTTGATACTCAATCTGAGTTGAAAACCCTTACTTATTTTAATCATTCTTGAGTGCTTGCTGAAAAGTTTTGATAGCATCCACAGGATTAACCAAATTAATGCAGCATAACAGCAACTCAAAGTTTATTCCTCGCACTTCCTCGCTCTCAGCAATCTTTTCATAGTCAAAATCCTTCGGCTTCACTGTCAGCTAGTGCTTCTTGTGCCAGATTTCGAGAAGAGAGAATGTTTGGCGTTATTACGATCGCCATCACGAAGAAATCGATCCCCTGATTGTTGCTCATCAAACCGATGATTGAAAGGGTGAGGCTGTATTAAGAGTGAAAATTTGGCGATCGTTACGCTCGATTGTTTGCGTAGCCTTTTTCCTCAAACAGGATATTTCCCTCATTCCAGCAATCCGGCAAGGGTTGAAACCCCTGCCTCAAAGCGAAAGTCCTCTCAAAGAGGACTAATGAGTTTTTCAGTCCTCTTTGAGAGCGTTCCACGGGCGCCGCACGCCCGTTATGAATCAAAGAAACAGTTTCGCTCGCCCAAAAGTTGCCAGCGATCGG
>NZ_JAUBUI010000175.1:0-3240 GCF_036705385.1 Microcoleus sp. B3-A4
CTTCTGTGATTTATTGCGTAAGCGTTGCTTGCCGTAGGCGTCGCATCCCTCTTTAAAAACTGTCCGGAGTATTGTATTAGGTTAGATTGAAATTTATCGATGGTGGGGAATTCGTCTAGTGTGTACCAAACTGCGTACTCAAACTCGTGTTTGATTTGTTGTACGAGTTGTACTGCTAGGGATGTTTTGCCGATACCGCTGATGCCGGTGAGGGTGATGAGCCGACAGCCTTGTTGTAGAATCCAGGTGGTGAGGGTGTGGAGTTCGGGAGTGCGATCGAAGAAATCACCCAACTCCGGCATTTCGCTTAAATCTTGATGTAGAGTTTTAATTTGTTTTGAGTTAGATGTTTCCTGATTTGGTGGGTTTGAGTTTGGTAAATTTGGCGGGTATGTAGCTTCTCCACAGATGTTAACGCTGTTAATTTGCATCGATTCTTCTTGTGCAACGTTTGAATATATTGAAACTTCCAACCTCTCCATTGCCGCTCTAAAATTTGTTTTATTAACATCTTCTCCCAACTCTTCTGAAAGTATCTGCCATAATTCCGATCCGATTTCCCTGATGCGACTTTCAGAACAGTCAAAATCTTTCGCTATTTCTTTGTATTTCTCGCGTTGTAGAGTTCCCCGCAGTACCGCTGCTTGTAAATCGTCAAGGTGCTGACCTGTTTTCTCGAAAACTATGCGATCGGCGACATTTAACATTTCTTTAAGATTCATCTGGCAGGGAGATGCGAGAGTTTTGTGTATTGTAGCTCACAACTGCCAACATTTTCGTATATTTTCGTACATTATTGTACAAAATTAGATTAAAGTTAGAGTGAAAGCGAGGGAGAATTGGCGGCAGAATAGAACATTATTTGGCTAGACAAACCTTTAATCTATTAAGGATAATTAGACAAGTATTAAAAGGATGAATTGATTTATGAATTGGGAAGATTTTGCCAGTCAAGCCGGTGACGAAGTTGTAGAAAATGTTGTTGAAAAAACTATGGGCATTGATGGAAATACAGTCAAAACAGCCAAAGCGGTTGTAGAATCTGGCGCTGCGCTAGGCGCGGCTGCTAGTGCTGCTACAGGGTTGAGTGTTGCAGCAACTTCAGGAGCAGGAATTACTTCAGGCCTAGCCGCAGCAGGTGGTGTGGTTGGTGGTGGCATGGCTGCTGCTCCAGCAGTATTAGGAGCGGGGCCTGCTTATCTTGGGGCAAAAATAATGAATGAAACTTTGTTCAAAGATCAACCGGACTTGTCTAAGGAAGAGCGTGATGCTCGTGAAGCAGCAAGAACAGCTACAAACATTGGGGCTGTTGCTGGTGTGGCTGGTGCCGGTCTTGCAACCGTAGCTGGCGGTGCCTCTGGTGCTGCAATTATGGGCACCCTTGCAGGTATCGGTGGCGTAGTCGGGGGAGGCGCAATTGCTGGTACTGCCATAGTTGCTGCTGCACCTGTTGCTGCGGCGGCTGCTGTTGGATACGGAATATATAAACTGTTTGGAGGTAAAGGCTAAAGATAGTTAGTTCAGTTTGACTTTGAAGGTCTAATTAATCTGAAGTTTAGCGGAGCACTTAATTATTATGGATGAGATAGTCAATAAGTTAGCTGGTCTAGGAGTTGCTGGTTTAGTCTTAGTTGGGCTTGTTGCAACCTCTTCTTATGCAGGAGCCGTAGCAATTACAACTTCGTTAGCTTTTTTAGGTGGTCCTTTTGGCATGATTGGTGGCGCACTTGCTCTCACCTTGATTGCAGGCGTTTCAAGCATGATTGCAAAGGTTGGGGTTGAGACTTTAGCAAAGGCTGTAGTTCAGGAGCTTAAGAAGAGTGGCAGATCTGAGAATTCTATCATTCAAGAAATCAATAATTTTCCAATGATTACTCAAGGTCTACGTTCCCAACTACGTGAATATGTCCGCCTAGTATAAAAGGAATAAGTGTGATTGCTGCTCTCCATTAGTGCGAGCGCCTTTTTTTGTAGGTTGGGTTGACGCTGGTGTCACCCAACCTCTTTTTTCACTCACAATCTTATCCATTTCCACCATTTCAAAGTGCGCTGATTGCACGGAGAGCGATCGCCTCACCAATCATAAAGATAGATCGCCCTATGGGCAAAAATTTCTGCTAAAGTATAGCGCGTACTTAAATCAAACAGCCTACACTTGTAAAAAGAATTCCAGACGAGGCCTTAGTAGTTCGTGGCGGTCGTAATCGCCCAGAAGATATTAAACGCAGCACGGCCACTCACCCCAGCGGCATCACGGGAATTTCTGTAGAATGTGCAGTAGGATTATCTGTAGCAGATTTAGCAGTGACAATCCCTCATGGACAAGTTGGTGTGACGACAGTGGGTGAGGTTCGATCGTCTGATGGAGATGTCATCCGTACTTCTGGCCGAAGCCCAAATCATGCAACATTAACTGGCTTAACACCAGAACAAGCAAGTCTGCTGCTGACACCAACGATTTCTAATCCATCACAACAATCATCCTGAGTAAATTAAAAATATGAAATATCCCAGAATCTTTGCAGATTTTCATAATGCGGATGAGCAGGGTCGCCTTCGCTTAAATTGCGTTGGTACGATTGAAGATTTGAGTCGCCAAAATATTAAGTTGGAAGATGGTCAATTGCTAGTATTGTATGACGAAGAGTTAGAAGTCGATGGCGTAGTGCAATATTCAGAAGAGGAAAGTCTTTGGGTTGCAGTAATTGATTGGAAGCAAATTAGGCAAGTAGAGGATATGCTTGTTCAAGCAACAGTCTAGTGCGATCGCTAGCTAAATGCGGGTATAGAACCCATTTGGGATCTTAGATAATGAGGTAAGATGAAAAATAAATGCCATACTCCAGTAGCTTAACCGAGCCAGAATGGGAACTCATCAAGCCGTTATTGCCCAAGAAAAAGCAAACTAGACCGCCACGGTGGACAAAACGACAAATCCTAGATGGCATCTTTTATCAACTCAAGAATGGATGTAACTGGGGCGACCTACCCAAAGACCTACCACCCTACTCTACGGTATTCTGGCACTACAAACAGTGGAGGTCAGAAGGAGTGCTCGAACAGATTAGAGATGCTTTGCACTCCCAGGTACGAGTCCAGGTCAAAAAAAACCAAAGTGGACAAGATTACTAATGATCGACTCACAAGCAGTGAAAAACACCTGTAATATCATGTCCGGGTGCTTACCCATAATTAAGCAGCAACTGGAACTTGAGGCCACCAGTGAAAGTTTGTTAAACC
>NZ_JAUBUI010000176.1:0-3228 GCF_036705385.1 Microcoleus sp. B3-A4
TGACATTGCTCCAAGTATTGAGACATTTTTGCCACGTTTAGTTGGTTTTGGCCCCTGAGCCCTTTCACCTTTTAAAGCTCTGGCATATAACCTAACCATTGCCAAGTTAACTCCCGATTCGTCAATGAATATTAAGTCTTTAAAACTAATCTCTTTAATTTTTTCCCAGAACTCACACCGTAGGAGTTGAACTCGGTCGGTGCCTTTTCCTGAAGGGAACAGAGTTTTTTTTGACAGTAATATCTAAGAGCTTTATCATTCTTGCTATTGTTGCTCTACTAACGGAAAATCCAATTTTCTCATAAAGTAAATAACGAAGTTCTTCAAGAGTTGCATCATTGTTTACTTCAATCAATTGAGCCAATATGAGTAGTTGCTCTGCATTCAGTTTGCCTTTGACTCCACATCGGTCAGTTCGCGGAGTAATGTTTTTTGTTTCACGATATTGTTTAAGCAATTTTTGTACAAAACTCAGGGCTACAGAAAAGCGCTTAGCTATTGCTTTTTGTGAAATCGGTTCAGTATGATAAGTATCAAGGATTTTTTGCCTAAAATCAATTGAATAAGCTTTCATTTTTAACAATGTATGAAGAGGAGTACAAATTTACTTTTTGTGAGTCACGCAGAGCGTGCTGTCAACAAAATGCTATTGTGTATGCTATCGCTTTCGCGTGGCTTTACTGAAGCATGTAATTATAGTTCATTTGATCTGATATTCTCTGCTTTATCCTCCTGAGTGAGTGTCAATAACATTATACCTCATCTTTCCGAGAAAGGCTATATTTAATCTTCTCCCTGTTGAGTTGTTGAGTAACAGCTTGCCGGATATTTAAAGGCAGCTACTTTTAGATGCGCTCGTTTTTTAGTCTAAACTCCAGTAGATAAACTTTCCGTAATTAACCCACCATAATTTAATCGATTCACAAGCAAATTTACTCGTGTCTTTACTGATTCCCAGGTTTAAATATCCTCGGTTATGTTGCAGATCGTAAATTCCATGAGGTACTACTTTTCCGTCAGCCAAACTCCGAAAATCATGGTCAAATGTGGTAATAGCTTCCGTAGTATATAGACTTCCTGCTCGATATAGATTTCCAATAAATTCCTTCTTTTTCGTGTCCATACTAACAATTGGATTTCCCTGTAACTCTTACTCTGCCGTAATTCGTACCAAATTTTCAAATTGTTCATTACGATTCTTTGTTACTCCGGTTGTTTGTTTTTTTTGAGCTTGACGTTTCACATATCCATGTTTTTTTAACAGTTTTTGAACAACTGTTGTACTGACTATTGTTTCCTGAGCCTTCAGACCTTCAACTATTTGTTGCTGGGTAAGATTTGTCCATTTAATTTTTTCCGACATGGGTTCTCCGGCTGTGTGGTTTTTTAAGACTTCTAAAAAACGCTCATTTAAATCAGGTATCTCAGACTCCCTAGTTTTTCTTCCTCCTCCACGTCGGCGAATTCTCTGTTGATTAAAAGTAGTGTCTGATTCAGTTTTTAATTCCTTAATTCCCTTGGCTATTGTATTCCTGTCTACTCCCAAAACTCGGGCTATGTAAATAATTCCACCACGACCAAGTTTTACGGCTTCTATCGCTGCATATTTTCTTTGGTCTTTTTCAGATAAAGACTGATGATGTTTTCGCATTAAATCAGTAATTTCGTCTGAGTAACACATGAATTAAGTTAGTAAGAAATGATTTAAATCAAAAAATTTTGGGCGACATAAGAAGAACCAATTAGGTATAATATTTGACATCTCTACCGAAACATAAACCTATTCATATTCACTCATTTATTTATTATACATCGCTGATGTTATTAAACTTTCATTCCTTAATAAGTCGGTCTCCTTTTAAGCTGGTTCCTTCAAGATCGTAGCCTCCTGTTTTACAGTCTTGGAACATTTCTTCAATACCCATCCGCTGCTTATAAGCATTGATAGCTGCCGGCAATGACCCTAAATCTGTGAGTATAAACCACGCTTCATCAACCTTCCATCCCCCGTAGTTCCTTTTCCACTTACAAGCAATATCAAATCCGGTCGCCGGTCGAGTTTTCCTCACTCTTTTACCTTGAAAATATAAAGAGGTTTAAGATTACTATTCCTAATTCATCTAACCGTTGCCAAACTAAATGTTCCGTTTCGACACAATGATTCTTTTTCAGTCTTAAACAAAAAGATACACCCTTTTCCCTCAGCCAATTTCCCAAATCGACAGAACGTAAGGATTCAGGTCAGAGGGTATTGACAAGTGTGACATTCTAGGCGGAATATTACAATTATGGAAAAAAACCTGCCTCTTGAACTAGACCGTGAAATCCTGATACAGTTGGCTCCGGAACAACTGGTGGAAATCATTGTCTTTCAGGCGAGGGCCACAATTAAACTAAACTCCCGAATTTTAGAGCTAGAACAAGAAATAGGAAAACTCAAGGCGAGTAGAGATTTAGACAGTAAAACATCATCAAAACCACCATCTGGGGACATCCTAAAAAAATCAGAAAAAAAACCTGAGAGCTCCGATGGTGAAAGCCAAGCTCCAAAACGGAAACCGGGAGGACAACCAGGGCATCCGGGAAAAACTCGTCAAGGGTTTGGTAGAGTACATCGCTGGGAAATTTTACGTCCAGAGTGTTGTTGTGGTTGTGGTACGGGATTTTTCAAAGAGCCAATAAAAATTGAAACACAGCAAGTAGCACAGTTAGTAGAGCGCCCAATAGAAATAGTTGAGTATCAGCGCCATACTTGTGTGTGTGAGCATTGTGGAAAGGTACAAGCATCCGATTGGTCACCCGATCTAGTTCCCGGACAAGATATAGGAGTAAGGCTACAAA
This sequence comes from Microcoleus sp. B3-A4, assembly GCF_036705385.1. Taxonomy (NCBI): domain Bacteria; kingdom Bacillati; phylum Cyanobacteriota; class Cyanophyceae; order Oscillatoriales; family Microcoleaceae; genus Microcoleus; species Microcoleus sp. B3-A4. The sequence continues at coordinate 2,842 of NZ_JAUBUI010000176.1, forward strand.
CTTTTTTAGGATGGATAAATAACTACGGGCATCTATCCTCTGAAAAACAACAAGAGCTTTTGTGGGAACTCGGTCAGATAGAAATCGGGGTGGGAACCTTAGTAACCACTAATGAAAGAATAGATGCCGCAGTTGACAAAAGCGTTAGCTCTCTCAAAAATTGGATACAGCAAACACAGCCAAATATTCACTGCGATGAGACACCTTGGGTGGTAAAGGGTGTGAAAGAATGGTTGTGGGTTTTTGCTCAGACAAACTTCGCTTTATTCCATGCTGCCGACACAAGATCTCGTGCAGAACTAGAAACCATTCGGGAGCATCCCGCTTTTTAACTAAGCAGAAATACTGAGTTTAATGTGGTTATTTAAATATGCACACCTGAGTCTT
>NZ_JAUBUI010000001.1:0-53830 GCF_036705385.1 Microcoleus sp. B3-A4
GGAGGAAACGTCAGACTGAGAACTCATGAAGGAGAAGAAAGTGTCTGGAGGAATTATAAGGCAGTTAAGGTACATGGTCAAGTAGGGGCAGCTTTTTTCCAAAATAATCCAGATTTAGTGGCATGGGTAAATAGCCAACCTCAAAGTGAATCGATAACCTGCTTGGGAGATGGTCATGATGGGGTGTGGAATCTGTTTAAGCAAATTGGGACTATTGAGCAAAGAAGAGAGGTACTCGATTGGTATCATTTGATAGAAAATCTACATAGAGTAGGAGGTTCGCTCAAACGACTGAGGAGAGCGCAGAAACAACTGTGGCAAGGGTCAACAGTAGAAGCTATAGCCGAGTTTGTAGGAGTTATGAGTAAAGAAAGTGAAAAGTTCCAGAAATATCTGCGAAAACATCAGTCAAGAATCCCAGATTACCAGAATTATCAACAGCAGGGCATTGACATTGGTTCAGGAGCTGTAGAGTCTTTAATTAAACAGATTGGAGCAAGAATTAAGATTGTAGGTGCACAGTGGAACGAAAAAAATGTGCCTCAAATTTTAAGACTCAGGTGTGCATATTTAAATAACCACATTAAACTCAGTATTTCTGCTTAGTTAAAAAGCGGGATGCTCCCAAGGGTTATTTATTTATCCCCTTACTCTCCTGATTTTAATCCTATTGAAATGTGGTGGTCGCAGCTTAAATCTTTTTTGCCAATGTTCTCTCCCTAGACCCCAGAGATGATCACTCGGAGCGTAGCAGTTGCCCTTAATTTGATGAATCCTAACCATTTAAGAGATTGGTTCACTCATTGCTGCTACTGTAGCTCATAGCATCGGAAAGTGCTGTATAAACTAGCAATAATTCGGACTTTTTAGTTTCTATAAACGCAATACTTTGTACTTTGGCTGTGAATAGCTATCTGCTAATTTCACTGTTGCGGTTGTCAAACACTTAATTATATTTTTTAAAACTAAAAAAAAAACCAATGAGAGATTTTCAGTGGATTCTTTATATTTTTTTAATATTCTTGTTTGAGCTTGACGGTGAATACAATTTGGGATTTGAATCTGTCAACAAATATTGATAATTATTATCAAAAAGCTTCAAGGTGAGGGTGGTCGGTAAAATATCCGAATAATTCTTCAGGATTATTTAATGTAAAATTTCTCATCCTCAAAATCCTGCCCCTGAGGCGGTAATCTATATCAAATAAGCGATCGCCCGCCGCAAATCCCCCGATCGCTCGATCGCATTAATGCCCCCAGAGGGGGTTTTAAATTTTTGTAAAAAATAGTTGACTAAAGAGTTGGAAGTTCTCTCGTTTGGGATAGATCGATGCACATACCTGATGGTTTCCTTTCACCGCCAGTAGCCGTTGCCACCGGCATAGCAAGTGCAGCAGTAATTGCAGTTGCCCTGAATCGAACCCGCGCCAGTCTTGGGCTGCGACAAGCCCCAATCATGGGTTTAACTACAGCTTTCGTGTTTGCAGCCCAGATGATCAACTTTCCCGTAGCCGGCGGCACCAGCGGCCACTTGTTGGGAGGGGCGCTCGCATCCGTCGTTTTGGGGAACCCTTGGGCGGCAACTTTAGCGATGAGCACGGTTTTTATAATTCAGAGCGTCTTGTTTGCCGACGGGGGCATCACCGCCTTGGGAGCCAATATTTTTAACATGGGGCTAGTTGGTATTTGGGTGGGCTGGTGGCTGTTGCAGCCATTGCAGCAACTCTTGGGAGGTTCCAGAAACCGTTTGCCGCTAGCTGCGGGGATTGCAGCCGCCCTCAGCGTCGTGGCTGCTTCGATTTGTGTGGCGATCCAATTGGCAATTTCTGGAACAGTAGGGCTCAATATCGCATTGCCAGCAATGGTAGGCGTACATATTTTAATTGGCATTGGCGAAGGGGTAATTACAGCCGGCGTTTTAACTTATCTCGTCAAAGTGCGGCCGGACTTACTGCCGGGACAACAGCCACAACTGCAGAAATGGGTAGTGCCAGTAATCGGAGTTTTATTAATTTCCGGGGTGCTTTCGCTGTTCGCTTCAAGTTGGCCTGACGGGTTAGAAGCGGTAGCGGAAAAATACGGCTTTAAAGATAAAGAAGCTGTGGCGATCGAAAATCCCACTCCTTTAGCAGACTACACAGTTAAAGGATTAGAAGAACAGCCTATTGGTACTAGCATTGCTGGACTTTTAGGGTCTGCCTTCAGCTTCGGCGCGGCTTTTGGGATTGCTCAGTTGGTGGTAAAACCTAAAGATGTCTAAACTCTCCATACCTTTTCGATTGCGAGTGTCTCTCACAATTGTGATTGGCATGGGTTTTCTGAAGACAGGCGCTTGGCTGTGGCTGGTAATTTATGGGGCGATCGCACTTTTTTGGTCGTTTTCGCTCAGGGCTCCGGTGCGAACCCTAGCCCAACTGTTGGGAGCAGAATTGCTTTTTCTCTCCTTATTAGTGCTCCCTCAAGGTTGGGAACGCGCCAGTTTTCTGTTGCTGCGTTCCCTAATCTGCCTGCTAATTATGAACAGTTTTCTGCTAACTTTGCCACCCCACAGTTTCGGAATCGCCCTCAAAGGATTACCCCTACCAGCAGGTTTGCAAGAGATTGTACTTTTAACGGGACAATACTTAGAAATCCTGCTGGCAGAAGTCAACCGCATGAAAATATCCGCCCAACTCCGAGGCTTGTCCGGCGCCGGAGGATGGCTGCGTTACGCCAGTGCTTCCATGATCGGAGCGCTTTATTTGCGAAGTCTCGATCGGGCAGAAAGAGTACACGCAGCCATGCTAATTCGCGGCTATCAAGGAAGTTTGCCCGCCGACTCAAAATCGACACCTAAAGAGCGAATCTGGCTGACACTAGCAATTTTAATAGCCGCCGGATTAACAACAGCTTCTTACGGTAATTGGGAAGGGGTAATTGGGAAGGGGTAATTAACTGGTTCCCAAGCTCTGCCTGGGAACCGATGTCCAGAGGCTCTGCCTCGCTTCTTGCGGAGGGAAATTGGAGGCAGAGCCTCCCGAGCTGCTTTTCCAGGCAAAGCCGGGGAACGAGTAGAAATTATTCAATCTAAAATCTAAAATCTAAAATCTAAAATCTAAAATCGGATGACTAATCTCAAATCCGCACCAACAATCGAAGTCCAAGACTTAGTATTTGGCTATCCCGAGCAAAAGCCAGTATTGCGGGGAATTTCTTTTACTTTGCACCCCGGAGAAAGAGTGGCTCTACTCGGCCTGACAGGTGCTGGTAAAAGCACTTTGCTCGAAAACTTGATCGGATTAAAAATGCCTCAATCGGGCGAGATTAGAGTGCAGGGAAAAAAGCTGGAAGAGGCGACGTTATCGCAGGCGCGCAGGCAGATTGGATTTTGCTTCCAAGACGCTAACGACCAGCTATTTATGCCCACTATTTTAGAGGATGTTATGTTCGGCCCGCGCAATTACGGAGTGCCGCCGGGAGTTGCGCGCGATCGAGCTTTAGCCCTATTAGACGAATTTGGTTTAGTAGAATTTGCCAACCGTTCCGCCCACGAACTTTCGGGAGGTCAAAGAAGGTTAGCAGCCTTGGCAGCAATTTTAGCGTTAGACCCAGCAATTTTAATCTTAGACGAGCCGACGAACGGACTCGATCCCTCGTGGCGGCGTCACTTGGCTAAGGTTTTGTCACAATTGCCGATCGAGGTAATTTTGATCGCGTCCCACAATTTGAATTGGATCGGGAAAACGACTCAAAGGGCGTTAGTTTTGGCGGATGGACAGATTCAGGTCGATCGGCAAACTGAAGATTTGCTGAAAGATAAATCGACTCTTGAATATTACAATTTGCCGCCCGATTGGTAATTAGTCATTAGTCATTAGTCCAGTTTGTACGGTGTGCTGTAAGCACAGGGTGAGTTTGTAGCAATACGGTTGACTTAACGCTTTTTGACGAATTTCAGATCGCGATTTTATAGGCAATACAGGCATTTTTCCCAAATCCGATTGTTCTTAAGTCAACTGTATTGGAGTTTGTCGGACACTCCATACCCTACAAACTCAACTTCCTTCTTCCTTCTTCCTTCTTTTTAGCCGCTCGCGAAGCCTTTATAGCCAGGGATAACGCATCTTATTGAAGGCTGTTCATAAGTCAATACGGTTAACTTAACGCTTTTTGACGAATGTAATCTCAGCATTTTATAGGCAATACAGGCATTTCTTGAAAGTCAGATTTTTTTTAAGTCAACCGTATTGCAATCTACCATATTCTGCAATACTCCGGACAGTTTTGGGAACGAGACTACAAGCTTTACAGCGCAAGGATCATAAATAAAGTCGAATTAAATGTAGGTCAGGGGTGGAGCTGACATTGATTTAATTATCCACAGTGGCTCAAAGTCATAGAGAATAAGCCGTTGGACCATATAAAAACTGTCCGGACTATTGATATTCTGTTAACATGAAATTTAGATGCGTTCGCCCTAGTCTCAGGCCAACCTACTCCCTGTCTACACCGGCGCGAGATTTGCGAGCGGAGGACAAACAGTATCAGGAGCGAGCCGATGACAGCCACTGACGATATGATTCCGCAGCAGTTCTACCATGGCACACGGGCTGACCTGAAGCCGGGAGACCTAATCGTGCCCGGCTACAACTCTAATTACGGTAAGAGGAATAAGGCAGTCTACGTCTATCTGACTGCCACCTTGGATGCGGCTACTTGGGGGGCCGAGCTGGCCCTCGGCCAAGGACCCGGCAGAATCTACATAGTGGAACCGACCGGCCCGATTATGGATGACCCCAATCTGACGGACAAGAAATACCCGGGTAATCCAACGAAGTCATACCGCTCCCGGGAGCCGCTGCGCGTCACGGGCGAGGTCACGGATTGGCAGGGGCACTCCCCCGAAGCGCTCAAGGCCATGAAAGACCACATTGAGCGACTTAGGCAACTTGGTATTGAGGCAATTGAGGACTGAGTTACTCCCGGCATCCTCGGGCAGTCGATGATGCGCTCGCGCTTCCTTTCCCTTCCTTTATAGCCTTCTTCCTTCTTCCTTCTGCTATGGCTGTAATTAAAGCTCGAATTTGCGAACAGTCTCGTTGTACAGATGAATAGCTAAATCACGAAGAATTTGTTCATTTTGAAAATCACTTCCTAACTTCTGTTTCGCCGTTTGAACACAGATTTTCATCAACTCGGACGAACTTTCGATGTGAAGTGCGATCGCCCTTTGGTTTTGTTCAAACCCGACCTCGATTTCCGCTAGCCTTTTGACCGATTGATAATTCGCAGATTGCTCTAAAGTTGCCGCCATTTTTTGCTGCTTTCTCCTTTGCACTTCCTCGGAAAAACCCGCAGCAATTATCCCCGCAGGTAACGCAAAAATTCCGATTCCCAAAAATGCTAATATTGCTCCTAACAATCTGCCTAAAGGAGTGATTGGATAAATATCGCCGTAACCAACAGTAGTTAATGTCACAACTCCCCACCACATTGCATCGGGGATGCTCCCAAAAGCTTTTGGATGCGCCTCGTGCTCCACAAAATACATGATGCTAGAGGCAAATATTAATAGAATAAAAACTGCAAATGCAGTGGCAATTAACTCCTCTTTTTTAGCGGACAATACTGCTCCCAGAGTTCGGACTGACTCTGAATAACGGCTCATTTTTAGCAACCGCAACAAGCGCAGTACACGAATTAAATTAACAAAGTTAAAATTAGGAAATAACAGCAAAAAATAAAAAGGTACGATGGAAATTAAATCTATCAAACTTAGCGGTGTAAGAGCATATCTCAATCTTCCCCAAAGCGGGTGGCTGTATCTGCAATCGACTGTACACACCCACAGCCTCAAAACATATTCTATTGTAAACACTAAGGAGGAAACAATTTCGATGTTTTCCAAAATAGATATGTGTTGTTGCGACAAGGTGGGCGAAGTAGAAGCAAGAAAAGCGGCGACGTTTATGACAATCAAACCAGTAATAATCGCGTCATCGGCTAAACTGTAGAAATTGCTTGGGTCTGAGGTTTCTAAAATTTCATAAATTATAGTTTTGAGTTGTTTACGCATCTGACTTTCTCCTAAAAAGTTAGCAATTAACGATCGCGCTTTACTACAGTCTAAGCAATTAGATTAAAAAAATTAAGCAGGACTTGCCCTAAAGCTAAAAATTTGGTGTCTTCAGAGATGCTATGGTTGCGAAACTCAATATTTCTCAGGCAAACAGGGTTGTTTGGGGCAAGGGCGTTCTAGTAAAATTTAGAGTTGATCTGGAAAGAATTCCCAACTATTACTGGATTTGCAGGCAAAAATCATGAAGGTAGCCGTATTTAATACCAAATCCTACGATCGCACTTTTCTGACAGCAGCCAATGTCGGCGGTAAACACGAATTGGTTTTTTTTGAACCGCATCTGACCCTGGAAACCAGCGTTTTGGCTGCTGGATTTCCGGCCGTCTGCGCGTTCGTTAACGACTGCTTGGACGCGAAAACACTCGGGGCGATCGCCGAAAAAGGCGTCCGCTTGCTCGCCCTGAGATCGGCCGGATTCAATCACGTCGATTTAGCAGCAGCGAAGGATTTAGATCTAACTCTCCTCCGAGTTCCGGCTTATTCTCCCTACTCCGTCGCCGAACACGCAGTCGCCATGATTTTGTCCCTCAACCGCAAAATCCACCGGGCTTACAACCGCGTCCGCGAAGGCAATTTCGCCCTAGATGGCTTGTTGGGTTTTGACCTCCACGGCAAAACGGTGGGAATCGTCGGGACTGGCAAGATTGGCGCAATTACTGCCCAAATTCTGCACGGATTCGGGTGTCGCCTGCTGGGATACGATGTTTCCCAAAACCCAGATTGCCTCGCCCTAGGCATGGAATACGTCGCACTCCCGGAACTGTTCGCCACCTCTGATATTGTCAGCCTCCACTGTCCGCTGATACCGGAAACTTACCATTTAATCGGTGCAGAGGCGATCGAGCAAATGAAACCGGGGATGATGCTGATCAATACCAGCCGCGGTCAGTTGATTGACACTAAAGCTGTTACCAAAGGACTGAAGTCGGGTATAATTGGCTACCTCGGATTAGATGTTTACGAACAAGAGACGGATCTGTTTTTTGAGGATTTGTCAAATCAGGTCATTCAAGACGACGTATTTCAGCGCTTGCTGACTTTCCCCAACGTCCTGATTACCGGACACCAAGCTTTTTTCACCGAGGAAGCTTTGAAAAATATTGCCGAAACCACGATCGCCAATATCACCGACTTTGAACAAGGACGCCCTTGCCCGAATCAAATCGACCTCGCTCAAGTGAAAAAATGAGTCAAAAGACCGATTTGGCAACGGGGGAAATTGTTTACAATCAAGTCTTATCCTTATTTTTGCTTGCAATTTGTGAAGCTCTGCCTTAGTCTCATCAATTAGTCCCGGCAGCGCGAATGCTGTGCTAATTGCCGGAGAATTATACTGGCAGCCACTCACAGCCTGCAATTTTACTTGACACCGGAGGAAGTATCAAATGACACAAGCTAACTTTTCTGACGAGACACAAACAGTCACTGAAGTCGTCACAGTAGACCTGGTGCCTGACCAACCGGGAGTCATGACTACAGTGACAACCCCAGAAACAACGACGAGCCAGTTCCAAGATATCAAAGACCAAGTTCTTACAATTTTGTCGGAACTTCCAGCCTATGTATCCCATTTTTTTGCTGACTACCAAAAGCCCCTCATAACTGTTGGTTTAATTCTGGCAGGCGGTATTAGTATTAAGGTAATGCTGGGAGTTTTAGGTGCTCTTAATGATGTCCCTTTGGTAGCTCCAGTTTTTGAGTTGATTGGCATGGGATATACGGGTTGGTTTGTTTACCGCTATCTGCTCAAGGCTTCTAACCGTCAAGAGTTGTTAACGGAAATTGATTCTTTAAAAGAACAAGTTGTAGGTAAAGATTCTTAAACGAAGGAAGAAGGAAGAAGGAAGAGGGAAGAAGGAAGAATGAAGAGGGAAGAAGGAAGAATGAATAAAGAAGATTTTTCCCACTCTCCCCTCTCCCGATCTCGCACTCCTGGCTCTCCCCCTCTCCCACTCTCCCACTCTCCCGCTCTCAATTTGGATGGCAAACTTGTTGCAAAGTAGCGGTAAAGTCGGGGTAGGAAATGGCAGCGGCTTCTGCCCGGTGAATGTTAGTAATACCTGTGGCGTTGAGGGCTGCGATCGCCAAACTCATCGCTATTCTGTGGTCGGTGTAGCTGTCCACATCCGCGCCCGTCAAAGGAGTTCCCCCGGTAATTTCTAAACCGTCAGGTAACTCGGAAATTTTGGCTCCCATGCGGTTGAGTTCGGCAGCAGTCACGGCCAGCCGATCGCTCTCTTTGACTCGCAACTCGGCCGCATCTCGAATTATTGTAGTACCGGACGCAAAGACCGCTGCTACCGCCAAAATCGGGATTTCGTCAATCAGTCGGGGAATTAAGTCGCCAGCAATGGTGCATCCCCGCAATTGGCCGGAACTGCGAACCAAAATATCCGCTACCGGTTCCCCGGCCGCCTCTCGCTGATTTTGCAGTTCAATATCGGCGCCCATCATTTCCAAAGCTTCCAAAATGCCTGTACGAGTTGGGTTGACGCCGACATTTTCGACTACGATCTCGGAACCCGGGACGATCGCCCCAGCAACTAGCCAAAATGCCGCCGAACTAATATCCCCCGGTACAATCACATTCTGCCCTTGCAGTTGTGTCGGCCCAGTAACTGTCACGCTACAAGTTTCTGGATCGACGCTCAATTGAGCTCCAAACGCTCGCAGCATCCGCTCGCTGTGATCCCGCGACAGAGCGGGTTCTGTGACTGTAGTTTCTCCGCTTGCCATCAAACCGGCGAGCAAAATGCAAGATTTAACTTGAGCCGAGGCGATCGGAGAATGGTAGTGAATCGGTTTTAACTGCTGTCCCAGTATCCCTAAAGGAGCTAAAGAATTGCTTTTTCGGCCCCAAATTTGGGCTCCCATTTGTTGCAGCGGTTTAATGACGCGCGACATCGGGCGCGATCGCAGAGAACTGTCACCCGTTACTGCATAAAAACGCCCCGGATGAGAGGCTAAAATTCCCAACATCAGCCGCATCGTCGTGCCGGAATTACCCGCATCCAAGACTTCTACGGGCTCCTCTAACTCGCCAATTCCGACGCCCGTGACTGTCACCCGTTCGGCGTTGAGTTCAGAAACTTTGGCTCCCAGGAGCGAGAAACATTTAGCCGTGCTGCGGGGGTCTTCCCCTAGGAGTAGTCCTTCAATAGTAGTTTCACCTTGGGCGATCGCACCCAACATCAAAGCTCGGTGAGAAATTGACTTATCGCCGGGAACTCGAATCCTCCCCACCAGCGACAAGCCCGAGGCCGGTTTTTGAATGCTTAAAGTTTGGCTTTTGTCAAGAAGCGTAGTAGTTATAATGTCAGCTTGCATTGAGATAAACTAGGATTGGATGGCGTTAGCTATCCTACCTTTTTCCCAGTCCTAAGTTAGTCGTCTTTTGGATGCCTGCGGGTTTTTTCCCAATGTGTCCGGTTAACTTAAAGGCTGATTAAACTCGCCCGGAGACTCCGCTGTCAGTTATCGATGACACGGGAGTGCGGACGCAACGGCACGGATTTCACATTAATTTCACAAATATTATCCGTGTATCTGCTTAGATTTCATGTCCTGCTCTCAGTTATCGACCAGATGATTGAATTGTGACTAAACAATTTTAGATTTTCGATTGCGAGTTGTAGATTTTTCATTTTTTTAAGCAAAAGCTCCGGAATTTGGAACCCAGCCAATCTAAAGTCTAAAATCTCCAATCTCAAACCGCCCGATCCACAACAACTCCTAAACTTTTATTTATGCTGACCCATCACCGCAAGCCTGTAAGTTTATCGCTCGTATCCACAGATTTACCTTTGTGGTCAGTTGTTGAAACCGCTGCTACGCTTTATCAAAAAGACCAGGAGCGCTTTCACTTGTTGTTGCACGAACCAGCAATAATCGATCGCGAATTTTCCGACAGCTCCAATGAATCTGCCGAGCAAGTTACAATCTTACCCCCAACTACAAAACCCCGGTTGCTCTGGCTAGAAGTTTCGCCCTATCGAGTCATTATGACGATGCAAGGAAACGGCAAATACAGTTACCGCCACTGCTGGGAACGAGGAATGTACGGCCTGAGCCGTTATTGGCTTCAGGGCGAATCGCTGGCGACTCCCGAACAGTTGCGACTCCGCAACTTCACTCGCAACTTGACGCTCACAGGAAAGCCGGAACCGGATCACTTGCAGTTAGAATATGAGTTGTGGTCGGAGAAAGTGCAACTCGGTCGCTATATTTTGAATCTAGAAATTCATCACTAAATTGGGTAATTGCAAAGGGGTAGATAGTAGGTGAAGGCGACGCATTCCTCAAATTCCTTCACCCCCCGTGGGTTGTTGGGGTTCGCGCGGCCATCTCCCAAATCAAAACTCTTAGCCTTTAGCGATCGCTCTTACAATAATTAATCAGTTTGCTAGTCAAAGCGTCTTGATTTGCGGCTGCTTGATTCGCCTGTTGGCCGGCTCTAATAATATCTGCTTGAGCGGTTTGGATTTGCTCTCGACCTTCTATACTTGTAGAAGCGAGATTTCCAGCCTGAAGACTTTTGCTTATGTCGCCGAGTGCTTGACTAATTTCCTGGAAGGATTTAACCGATGGCTGCTGAATTTCTTTGAGTGTTGGATCTGTGATTCGCAGATCTTCAAGTTCATTCGCTATCAGGTTCAAATTTTTAGCTAAATTGTCGGTCGTTGCAGCATCGTTGCTGTCTTTATCAACATCAATGAGAGCGTTGCCTTTGTTGACAATTTCAGTAAATTTAGTACACTGGACAGCTCGGCTATCGCTGCAACTAATCGTCAGCGTACAGCAAGCAACAACTATCAGCAGGATGGCAATCTGTTTGCGAAAAAAGTACATGAACCCTCGGTTGCAAAAAAAAGTAGATTCTGGGATGGTGTAGTAGAGTGCGTCAGCGATCAGCCGATATATCGACGGTCGTAAAACTTTCGCGGCATTCAGACACGCTCTACTAAGCTAAACTACGTACCTGTTTAGGAACTATGGTCAAAAACAGCAATAACCTAAAAAAGGGAAGCATTTGGGGATATCTTACCCTGCTTTTGCCTATTTCCTTAACGGCGGTTGCCAGTTTCGAGTCGGGAACGATGTTTTGGGCGATCGCCACCACAGCGGGCATTGCTTGGGCTTGGAGGCTCTACCAGCAGCAGCAAAAACACAAACTCGCTCATTTAGACTCGGTTTTCTACAAGTTAATCAAGGAAAATCAAGGGCGAGTTACGGCTTTGGATTTGGCGATGAATGCAAAACTCCCCGGAGAAAAGGTTCAAGAGTATCTCGACGAACGAGCCTCTGAGTTTGCAGCGGATTTTGAAGTGACAGAACAAGGCGGAATTTTGTATTATTTTCAAATAGCTCCACCTGTCAATCAAAGCGAAACAGCTAATGCGGGAATAGCTGTTCAAGAGCCTCCCACAAATCGGGAAAAAGCACAAGATAAAAAACCAAATTTATTCCCCATTGCTCAAACCAAGACTCCTGAAAAACCCAAAATCTCTTTTACCCAGACGGAACTCTCCCGCAGGTTCAAAGTTCACGCAACTACGATCGGCAAGTGGAAACTTAAGCCGGAGTTTGCTCAGTGGAGCCGCGAAAAAGACCCGGAGGCAATCGCCTGGGAATATTCTACAGAAAACAAGCGATTTTATCCCAAAGATTGAGTGGCTCCGGTATAGGACAAAATATATCAATAAACCCCGTTTATACGACGCTGTGCGGTTGCTAACGAAGAATTTGGGAAGAAACCGGGTTTCTGAGACTTGATCGCGTCCAGCACTGACTTTACTGCCGTTGACCGATCGACCTGTGTAGGTTATTTTAAGTAAAATCCTCTATAGTTGAGTTTGCCAAATAAAAATCGGTAAATTCGATCGTCCTATCTCTGACTTTTTTCTCCTATGTCCAAAACAACCTTGCGAGTAGTCGCCCGCCTCGCTGCCTTTCCCGACAAAGTAGCAGAACTTAAATCCCTGCTGCTGAGCATTATGGAACCCACTCGCAAAGAAAAAGGCTGCATCAAATACGAACTCCTGCAAAATCAAGCCGATCCCACAGATTTTACCTTCGTTGAAGAGTGGGAAAGTGCAGATTTGCTGGAACTACATCTCGGTTCAACTCACATTCAAGACGCCGTGAAGAAATTAGACGGTTTGGCCGTTGGGCCTCCAGATATCCGGCGCTATGAATTGCTAGCTTAATCCGGTTTTTAGAGCAATTTTATTAAGGGTTGGTGAAATAGCTTCTACCCCCCTAGCCCCCCTTAGTAAGGGGGGGAATAAGATTGAGATTTAAAATTGTAGTAACTTCCTAAAATTTATGATATCTGCAACAATAAAACAGTTATTTATTTATCCAATTAAAGGGCTGACACCGCAAGAAATGTCAGAGTTTGCTTTAACAGCAGGACACGGAATTAAGGGCGATCGAGCTTTTGCCTTAATGTTTGCAGATAATCTTGAAGCTGCAAAGATGCCGGCAGACAATGTGCCTTGGATGAGCAAAAAAAATTTTGCTGTTCAAAACGATTGGCCTTTGTTAGCAGCTTTAGAATGTCATTATCAACCGGAAACAGCCCTTTTAACAGTCAAGCGTGAAGGAGTTGCAGTGTTATCCGCAGAAACGAACACAGCAGCGGGGCGCGATCGCATCGGCACTTTTTTCACAGAATATCTGGCGGCAATTGAACCCACAAAAGAAGCGAGACACCCGCAGTTTGCACCTTTGCACTTAGTCGGCGACACCAGCGGCGAAACTCGTTATCCCGATCGAGAACCGGTACACATCTCTTTACTCAGTCAAGCCACATTAGACCAATTAACAGAAATCGCTCTTCAAAACATTGACGTGGGCCGATTTCGCCCGAACATTGTGCTAGAAGGTATGGCAGCTTGGTCAGAATTTGAGTTGATCGGAAAACAGTTTCAATTAGGCACGGCGCGCATAGAAGTTACAGCACGAATCGGCCGCTGTGTCAATATAGAAGTGAATCCAGAAACAGGCGATCGGGATATTTCCCTACTCAGTTTACTCCAAAAGGAATTCGGTCACGCACAAACTGGAGTTTTAGCCAAAATTATCAACAGCGGCACAGTTAAAATCGGCGATGTTTTGACTTCTTATTAATAAAAACCAACATTAAGATTGTGAATGCTGCCTAACTTTCTCTACCGATAAACCGAGTGCTTCTGCCACTTGCTGTGTATTCAATCCCATTGCCAACAACCGAGGGATGGCATCCCGCCGCGCTTGGGCTTCTGCACTCAAAGCCTGCTCTGCTAAGGAAGCTCGTTCTGTACCTGTCAGCAGCAAATTGCCCTCGCTGTCCCACCACCGCAGCCACAGCATTGTCTGGTTTTGATAACTGCCTTCCCACAGTCCTAATTCTACGCCCATTGGCGCGATCGGATAATGACCGCGATCGTTCGGAAGCAACTGCTGGTAAAACCCATTATTCAGGCTGTAAACCTCCAGCCTGCCACTATTGATTTCATAGATCCCATAATACGGAATCCGCACGATCCGCTCATAGACCCAAAACTTCCCAGGTCTTGGCGCCGATTCGACTTCTGAGTACGATAGTGGCGTTGTGTCCCGCTCTTCTGAACCGTCTCCCGATGCGAACTCCAAAGCAATCATCGGAGCCATGAATTCCCGCCACAGCACGTAAGAGCGACGAATCTGATTTCCTAGTCTTGGTGGCACGTTCGGCACGTAGAACCAATCAGGAGCTTCCGCTCCCTTTTCAAGCGGGTCAGTTTCTCGCCAGTAGATGCCACAGTCTTGCCCTATAGCATATTGCCGATCGGGATGAAGCTCTTGCAATACCGACCCGATAGAATCAGTCAAAATAATGCTCTGGGGATGCTCCTGAAAATTATTCACGAAAGTGCCATCTTCCTCTGGCAGTTTCGTGTGGTCGGGGAAGGGAGAGGGAAGGACAATCTTTTCGGTTGCCGGGGTCATGCTACCTCTCAAGTATTGCAGCTTACCTGAATATCTTAAGTCATCCTGCTTCCGGCACTCTCACCTTATTACCAATCAAATTCAGAAAACTCGTGCCAAAATGTTGAATCTCCAAAAAATTAGCATAGGAAGGAGTTGACTTGTAAACTCTAAAAGTCCGCATAATTCCTAAAGTCGCGGCACTTTCCAGCGGGCCGATAAAGCTAGTATCTCTGTCCAAAAAATGAGACTGCTTAGCCCAGTGTGCCATCTGTTCCGCATTCAAAAAATAGCAGCCGGAATGAGGATTCAACGCCCGCTCAAAAGCGACTGTTTGTTCCATGATTTTTCCCATTAACTGCCGCTGCTCCTCTACATTTTGGAAGGGAGAAGTAGCGGATTCTGCTAAATCCCCATCAACATATGCTTTAAAAACCGCGCCTTTAGGCGCTATTTCATAGCGATTAGGTTGCAGCAAATTTCCATTTCCCCCGTGATGCGTAAACCACTTTAATTTACTAAAAAACCACGGATCGTGCAGAATTAAATCATCTTCCAAATAACAAAAATAATCGTATTTGTCTAGACACGCTCGCAAAACTGCTTGACACTCAAACCCCAAAAGCAGCGGTTCGCATTTGGTAGCGTGGTGCATAAAACATCTGGGCTGTACCGGCAGTTGAGGCAACAGATGATAACCTTGAGTAGTGCAAATAACAATGTCAATTTCGTGCTGTTGAGATTGATTTGCTGGGATAGTTGCACATTCGCTAATGTCAATCATGGACTGAGATTTGCCGTACAAAGCTTGCAGCGCTGTCACGCAAGCGGTTAAAGCATTCAGTCGCGGTTGCGGATCATTTCGCTGGGAAGCGTGTTTCCCCTCGCCGCTGGGATTGTAAAAGTGAGCAATAGTGAATAGAATTCGCATTGGTGTGGAGTAACAATTAGAAATTAAACAATAAAACAGTAAGATCGCACAATAACCCTATAAATCTTACCGCATTTAGTCACCAAATAACTCGGGCAGGCGATCGCGCAACTCAGCATTTAAACGTGGCAACTCGTCCCGCATCTGTAAGTACCAATCTCGCCGCTGTCGGTAGTGCCCGCACAGCAAGCGGTTGTCGCGCACCCATTCGTAAGCATTCGCGGCTATTTCCCGGCGCCGAGAAGTGTCTGAAATCAGCGAATTTAGTTTGGTTTCAAACTCTTTTTCATATCTATAAATTAATCCTGTTTCACCTTCGACTATCGAATGTTCGTACACAGTGGGACTTGCCAGTACCGCTACTCCCCGCGCTGCACATTCAATAAATTTTAAGTCGGATTTCGTTTCGTTAACCGGGTTGGAAACAAGCGGCAGCAAAGCTATATCGCAACTGTACATGATTTCTTGATACCGTTCGTAACTGCAAAATGGTTCAAATTCTTTTTGCTGTATTTTCAAGGAATCAAAAAATTTTCTGTCGTGGATTACTTTAACTCTAATCCGGTGCTTGTGTGCGGCTAAAACTCTATTTAGTGCTGCCATAATCGGCTGCCAATCTTTTTCGCGGTTGAGTGCACCAAAAAAAATTGTAACTGTATCTTCTGCCGGATAAATTCGCGGCGGAGGTAGATAAGCTAAGTGATTGGGAAATACAGCCACATTTGGATTGTATTGGCGCAAAATTTTTGCGAGGGGTTCTGTAGAAGTTTGAACGCAGTGACAGCCGCGATAGCTGAGGTAATTATTATCTGCATATTCGCGGCGGCGGATAGGATTGTCGTCAATTTCAGCTACTATTAAATAGCCTTGTTGCAACAGTTCTTTGAGTTGGGGAATGTAGGCAGGATATTGCATGATTGTCCGCTGCCAGATGAAAACTTTTTCTTCTTCCGGCAGAGGGGGAATTAATCCTGCTGTTTTCACGCCGGATACGGTGCGAACACCGGGAATTGTGGCGCTAAATTTGTCCGGTTCCAAAACTCGCACGCGATCGCACCCTGTAGGAGCCATAATGATAGTCTGAATCAGCAGTCTGCGCGCAGGTACGGTCGATTTGGTCGATCGCACGATATAATGTTCAGCACCAGTTTCCGTAGCAAAACTGCTCGATGTGAGCTCTAAAGCCTTTACCATTGGATGCAGTAATTCCTGAAAGTGGACAAAATTTTCGGTTTTGTGTCCCTTCCCTTGAAATTCATAAACCTGCAATCCGGCTTGAGCAAATAGTGATTTAATACTTTCTAGGGTAAACCAGTGCTGCATCTTGCTGTCGGGATTCTCCCACTGTCCCCGCAGCAGATTGACAATTCGCCGCCAGTATTGAACATTAGGGATTCTGGCGAGAATTTGCCCCTCTGGATTCAGCAAACCACTGTACTGCTTGAGGACTTCCCAGGGATTTTTCAGATAGGGTAGCAAGTCGCCGAAAATTAAGCAATCGACGGTTCCTGGGGCGATGTCGAGACTTTCGAGGGCAATTTCTTCAATATCGGCTACTGTCACCCAGTTTAGCCGATCGACTGCAATTTTAGCTTTTTCTCGATCGCATTCAATGCCAATATACTGACAATGGGGATTGATCAGTTTGTACTGTTCGCCCGTCGAACCCGTACCGCAGCCAATTTCGACAATGACTTTAGCATCCGGCGGTAGCAGCTTCAAGAAGTCGTGGTTGGCGCGATCGATCACTTTGTCTAAAATTCCTGATTAGTTTATCGTAAAATAAAACAGAGCCACCCAGGCCGACAGACAACCAGCCGAAGGTTAGCATTGCGATGCCAGTATACAATGGCGATCGATATCTTTGTCAAGCACTAAATTCTCACTTGCGAACTTTTTTTCTTTTCTATTCTCTTGGTATGCGTTAAGAGCGTTTCCTTTAAATCTTATTCACCAATCCTCCAGGATTGCTATATGTTAGCAAATATTCGGCAAAATTATAATTTCTTCTCTACCCTACCCTTTTTTAGCGCAATTGAGCCGATCAATTAATTGTGCTTTTCCTCAAAAAATCCACACTACACTGTGCTAAATACATTAGAAACTATGAACCCTAATCTAGGAATGAACATCGCTGGCTACATTAACGGCGAATTTGGCATAGGAGAAGGTGTCAGAGCAAACATCAGGGCTGCAGAAGCCGCCAACATTCCCTTCGTCATCAACAATTTTACCCGCAGTCCCCACCGCAAGAAAGACACCACCTATCAAAATTTTAGCGAAGATAATCCCTATCCCGTAAACTTAATTCAAGTCAACGCAGATGAAGTTGCAACCTTTATTAAACATATAGGTTCCAGTTATTTTGACAAAAAATACAACATCGGCTTTTGGGCCTGGGAACTTCCCGCCTTTCCTCCGGAATGGCAGCCCGCATTTAATCACTTTCACGAAATATGGACTTACAGCAACTATTGCGCCGAAGCAATTGCAGCAGTAGCGCCAATTCCCGTTATCAAAATCATGCCTAGTATTGCTCTCCCCGCACCTTCCCTGAACAGAGAAGCACTGAATTTACCGAAAAATAAATTTATTTTCTTGTTTGTCTTCGACTTTTCCAGCCGCATCGAGCGCAAAAATACTTTGGCGACAATTCAAGCATTTAAACAAGCTTTTGGGGAAGACAACAGCGTATTATTGGTAATCAAATCTTCTAATTCCAACAAATTTTCAGCGGAGCAAGCATCCTTAAACTCAGCCATAGCCAATAATTCAAATATCAAACATCTAGACGGGTATCTGTCCAAAAATAAACTTAACGGCTTGCTCTATAATTGCGACTGTTACATATCGCTGCACCGCTGCGAAGGATTCGGATTAACCATGGCGGAGGCTATGTTTTACGGCAAACCCGTAATTGCCACCGGCTATTCATCAAATACAGAATTTATGAATGTCGGAAACAGCTATTTAGTCAAGTATAAGTTAATCCCAATTGAGAAAGATTGCGGGCCATACAAAAAAGGCAATGTTTGGGCCGAACCGGATGTCGAACACGCTGCGGATTTAATGCGTCATGTCTTCAGCAATTACCGGGAAGCTCAGCAAGTTGGAAGAATAGCTTCTGATGAAATTAAGACTTTACTGAATCCGCCAACTGTCGGGAGCAAAATTCAAAACCGTCTCGAATATATTGCCGAAATTACAGATAATTTCAAAAGCTTGGAGCGCGGAATACGAAAAAAGTCCTCTCAGGGGGCGACAGTAAAAAATGCCCGACCTTTAGTTAGTATTTGTATTCCTACATACAACGGAGCGGCATTTATTGGCGAAGCGATTCAAAGTGCGATCGCCCAAACTTACTCTAACATAGAGCTGATTATATCCGACGACGGCTCCACAGACGAAACAGTTGCGATCGCCCAATCCTTCCAATCCCAAACCTCAGTCGATTTCCGCATCGTACTGCACCGCAACTACGGCTTATCACAAAACTGGAACTTTTGCATATCCCAAGCAAAAGGTCAATACATTAAGTTTTTGTTTCAAGACGACTTGCTCGCACCAGAATGTATTGAAAAAATGGTCGCCGTCGCCCAACAAAACCCAGAAATAGGTATGGTTTTCTCCCCGCGCGGCATCACCATAGCTGAAAATGAATCTAACCCGGTTTTGCGGAGAGCTTCCCAATCAATTAAAGATTTGCATAAAAGTTGGTCGAATTTAAAATCTATGCAGCCCGGAAAAGAATTACTGGCAGATACTAACTGCTTGAACAACCCGATAAACAAAATTGGCGAACCTAGTACCGTCTTAATTGCTGCCCGAGTCTTTGAAGAAATAGGATTATTTGATTCGGGATTATCTCAGTATGTAGACTTAGATATGTGGTGGCGAATCATGGGCAACTATCATATCGGATTTGTAGACGAAAAACTGTCCTCACTGCGGATTCATCCCGAACAACAAACTTGGAAAAACTTCGCTGCTGGGGAAAATCATAAGGATGTAGTCAGATTTTACAAAAAACTACTAAATAGTCCTGATTACAGTTTCTTGAATCAACAAATCAAACAGACAATCCGCCAAAAGTTGGCATTGAGAACCCAGCCGAGTTTATCTGAATTGTCAGCACTGCTTGAGCAATACAACAAATTGCCATCAAAACAGTCTATTCTCGCGCAACTGCGCCAATACCGCCAACAGCTAGCGGAATATTGGCTGAATTTGCCAGCGAAAAAATTAGAAACGGCTTACTCGCAAGACGCCGGAAAAGCTCATAAATTGCTACTAGATAGCACGCTCAAAAATGAAAGTTTAACCGAGTCAGAACAAAGTTTGATCCAGCAGTTATCCTCGAAACTTGCTGAAGGAGGGGAAATTGCCGATAAGATTCCATATCTCCTCGCAGCGATGCTGTACCGCGACGCTTATCAGTTGCCACTTGAGTATAAAAATGCAGCGATTCCCCAGTGGTTTTTTGACGACTTTTTGAAATTTATATTTCAGTCTCCCGGTTATTTTAAACAAAACTGGGAAATAGAAAGGTACTCTGAATATTTCCAGCAGTTAATCAAGTACGTCGCTGCTAATATCGCCAGTTTTCCCAATGCAGAAGTTTGGCGTTATTTGGCGGGTTTTATTGCGAAAAATGTTAGTTTCCCAGCTTTGTATTTGAGCGAGGCAAATCTGATTAATGTATTGAGTCAGCGAGCTGATATTCTGGAATTTAATTTGAAAAATATCGGCGGTCAAATCGAATGGAATTTTCGTCAACCAGAATCGAAAAAAACTAAAATTAGAGTTGGCTTTTTGCTTGATAAAATTAGTGACGAATTCGAGACTCGGGCAGCAATTACAAGTTTTGAATATTTAGACAGAAACAAATTTGAAATTATCGTATACCATTTCCAGGTACAAGACGATATACTGGCAAAGTATTGCGAAAAGTGCGCCGACAAACTGGTGCAACTGTCAGAAGATTTGCTCCCGCAAGTTCGAGAAATGCGATCGCACGATTTAGATATTCTGCTAATCTGCACCAATACCACCGACACTTCCCAACCAAGCGCGCTGCTGTGCCTGCACCGACTAGCCCGGGTGCAAATAGCTACCGGTGCATCAACCCCCGCCACCACGGGCGCCCGAAATATCGATTATTTCCTTGCCGGAGATTTGACATTGCCTGCAGATGCAGCAGCAGAGTATCGCGAAAAATTAATTACTTTAAAAGGCTCGGGAGTTTGTTTAAGCTATAGTGCAGGATCGGCACCTGCCCGAGTTGAACCGACTCGCAGCAGTTGGGGAGCCACCGAGGAATCTGTAGTGTTCATGTCCGGGGCTCAAGCTTTGACAATTACTCCAGAATTGAGAGAAACTTGGGCAAAAATTATTGCGGCGGTACCAAATTCTATTTTAGTTTTGTATCCCTTTAGTTCCGGCAATGAAAACTATCCGACGGTGCCTTTTTACAAACAAATTCGATCGCTCTTTGCCGAATTTGGGGTTGACAAAAAGCGCTTAGTTGTGATTAAAGCGCTGCCATCTCGCGCCGATTACATAAAATGTCTGGAATTGGCTGATATATATTTAGACTCCTATCCATACAGCAGTGCCTGCTATGCGGCAGAAGCGCTGTTGGTTGGGTTGCCTGTAGTTGTAAGAAAAGGGCAAACAACTCGATCTCGACAATCAGCCGCCCTGCTTGAAGAACTGCTACTTCCGGAACTGGTAGCAAACAGCGAGAACACTTATTTAGAGCTGAGTACAGCACTGGGAACCAACCCAGAACTGCGCCAGCACTACCGCGATCGAATCCACCAAAAAATGGCGGCAAACCCGAAATATCTCGACAGTCGCGCTTGCTCGACCCAACTCGGAACACTCTTTGAAAGACTATTGCGAGAGTGAAGGAAGAAGGAAGTTCAGCAACTAAGCAGTGTACGGGATTTAACGGATGGATGTTGAGGGAAGAAGGAAGATGGCAGAAGTAAAGATTTTCCCACTCTCCAACTCTCGCATCCCGCTACCATTGTGAGACCCGTGGGGAACCCCTCGCTAGGCAGAGCGTCAAGAAATAGACAGCAATAGCGCTAGCCCACTGACGGTCTGCTATCATCGGGGAATCGAGGGGTTAGTGGTTGTCGCTCTTTTCCTGCCACAGCTAAATTAAAAGGGGAAGCGCAAGTCAGTTGGAGATAAAAAAATGACAGGACTTTTTCAAATAGGCGATAAATTACTGCAAGCTCAGGATATGCCATCGCTCCTGAAGCGGTACCAATTAATGCCGCAATTCTTGCGGGGTGTAATAGTAGACCAAGCGATCGCATCCTTTAGTTGCAGCGACGAAGAACGCCAATCCGCCGTCGAGAACTTTCTGGCACAACACCAACTGACAGCCCCGGAAGCCAAAGAAGCTTGGCTGCGTGGCCAAAATATGACGGAAGAAGAACTTCAAGAGATGGCCGTCAGGCCCTTGCTGATCGAAAAATTTAAGCAAGCCACTTGGAGACCTAAAGTAGATAATTATTTTTTAACCCGCAAAGCCAGCCTAGACCACGTAGTCTATTCCCTGGTACGCACCAAAAATCCAGCACTGGCAAACGAACTTTACTTTCGCATCCTGGAAGGGGAACAAACCTTTGCAGAAGTGGCCCGCGACTATTCCGAAGGGCCGGAGTCCAAGTCAGGCGGCTTGTTGGGCCCAGTACCCCTCTCGCAGCCCCACCCGGCAATCAGCAAACTTTTGTCCGTCAGCCAGCCAAATCAACTCTGGACGCCGCGTCCTCTGGCAGAATGGATGGTGATTATTCGACTAGAAAAGTTCATGCCAGCCCAGCTCGATGAATCGATGCGGCTGCACTTGATTAACGAACTCTTTGAAAGCTGGCTCGCCGAACAAATCTCGCAAATAGGCCCGCTACAGCCCCTCTCTTCCGTGTCTTCAATATCATGACCGAAAGCAATTTCGTCTGGGGCCCCCGGATTTATCCGTGGAGACTTTAAAAAGCGTAGCATCCCGACAAAAAGCCTCCGGATTCATCTGTGGATTCAATCTAAAATCTAAAATCTAAAATCTAAAATCGGATGACTTCTTCCGCTGTTTCCCTCTCCCAAATTCAGGATTTCCTAGCTAAAACACCTCCCTTTGACCGACTCTCAGAGACGGCTCTGTCAGCCTTGGTGGCTAAATGCCAACTCCTCGGCTACCGGACGGGGCAACCCCTGTTTGAACGGGAAAAAATGCCGACTCAGGTGGCAATTATCTATCAAGGTCAGGCCCGGCTCCTGGGCTTTGACCAGCGCTCGCAGCGCCACGTAAGTTTACGTTTGGTGCAGTCGAAGGAAATCCTGGGCTGGGCTGGCTTGCTCAGGGGGGTTCCCTGCGAAACGGCGATCGCCTCTACAGATGTGATCGCGATCGTGCTACCTGCCGAAGATTTCCTGAGCGTACTGGAAAAACAGCCGACCTTTGGAGAAGCCTTTCGCGAACACTGTTCCTTGAGCGAAGTATTTGAACTGTTGAGCCTGGAATTGCAGCGCCAAGCCGACGGCACTTCCAATCTCAAGGAACTCACCTTGCAAGCTTGGCAAGATGCGACAGTTGTCAACGTACCAAACGGCAACAAAAAAACTCAAGACATCGCCAAAGAGCTAGATGCCGATCGAGTTTGGCTCGTCAGCAGCGGCGTCTTGGGCGACTTTCCCACCGGCAGTCGCTTCTCTGTGGAAAACGCAGCCAAATCCTTAAAAGTAGAAGGCCGCCTCGGCGCCCGCTTGGTCGGCTTCCGGGAACCCCCAGAACCCCAACCCGAAACAGAGCCATCAAATGGCACGACAGATACAGTAGGTCTAGGGCCGAATCCGCCCGGCGGAACATCGATCACGGTTATAGACGCCCCAGATCGCCCCCCAGAACCCAAAACCGACCAACCAAAGGATGCGGGGAGATACCCAGTTTTCCGCGCCAAAGGGCAGATTGACAGCCCGCTAGCTTGCTTCCAAATGTTGAGCAAGTATTTCGGTCTAAAATTTCGTCGAGATATCATCCGCAAAGTTCTAGAAAATCAGTTAAAAACCGCTGGTTCTATCAGTATGCAAGCCTGCGGGGCGATCGCCCAAAGCATCGGCCTCACGCCCCAATTGGCGCAAGTCCCAGCCGAAGCCATCAACCGCATCAAAGCCCCGGTAATGATCAAATGGGAAGACAGCTTTGCCATTATTTACAGCATTACCGAGCAAGAATTGGTGATCGCCACACCCGAAAAAGGGTTGATGCGGAAGCGGGTACCTCAGTTTAAAGAAATCTGGGGAGAACAGGGAGAAGTCCTGCTGCTGCAAGCTCCGCAAGTTGAACAAAAAGAGCAGTTCAGCTTCTGGTGGTTTGTGCCGGCGCTCATGGAACACAAGACAGTGTTTTTTGAGGTGTTGCTCGCTTCGTTTTTTGTACAGTTATTTGGTCTGGCAAACCCATTAATCAGCCAAGTAATTATTGATAAAGTATTAGGTCAGCGCAGCATTGACACCTTGGATATTTTGGGGGCGTTTCTGTTAGGTGTTGCTCTGTTTGAAGGACTGCTCAACGGATTGCGTACCTTTTTGTTTATAGATACCTCAAACCGCATTGATGTCAAATTGAGTGCAGAAGTCATCGACCACTTGCTGCGGCTGCCCCAAAATTACTTTGACAATCGGCGCGTGGGAGATCTGGTTTACAAATTCAGCATGATGGGCCAGATTCGGGAATTCATGACGAGCACAGCTCTGACAGTGGTTCTCGATGCAGTATTTTCGGTGGTTTACGTCGCCGTTATGCTCTCCTACAGCGTGCAGCTAACTTTTGTATCTTTGGCAGTGGTACCGATACTGGGGCTGATGATTATTCTAATCAATCCGCTGGTGCTGCGCCTGATAAAACAGAGAAATATGCGTTTTTCGGACGCTCAATCTTATTTAGTTGAAGTAGTCGGCGGGATTCAAACTGTTAAGGCTCAAAATATAGAATTGAAATCCCGTTGGGAGTGGTCGAGCCGCTACGCAAAATACATTACAGCCAGTTTTAAAACAATTATCACGGGGACTGCGGCGGGTACAATTAGCGGTTTTTTAAACCAGGTGGGTAACTTAGCTCAGTTGTGGGTGGGAGCTTATTTGGTACTGGGAAATGAGATTACTTTGGGTCAGTTGATTGCTTTCCGAATTATTTCCGGGAACGTGACTGGTTCGCTGCTGCGTTTTGTGAGCGTGTGGCAGAGTTTCCAAGAAGTCTCGATGTCGATCGATATGCTTAAGGATGTTGTCGATACTCCGACCGAAACCAGCGATGAAGACCGGAACAATATCCCGCTGCCGGCTATTCAAGGGCAGGTTACCTATGAGGAGGTTTCCTTCCGATTTCTCGAAAGCGGGCCACTGCAATTGGCTAATGTGAATTTGGAATTTCCCGCTGGCAGTTTTGTGGGAATTGTGGGTGGAAGCGGTTCCGGTAAAAGTACGGCGATGAAGCTGTTGCAGCGTCTTTATCCGCCGCTGTCGGGCCGGATTTTTATTGACGGCTATGACATTTCTAAGGTGGAACTGTACTCGCTTCGCAGCCAACTAGGGGTGGTATTGCAAGATACTTTGCTGTTTAACTGTACTGTTCAGGAAAATATTGCTCTGAGTAATCCCGATGCGAGTACGGATGAGATTGTGCGAGCTGCGAAATTAGCGGTAGCTCACGATTTTATTATGGGCTTGCCTGCTGGGTACAATACGGTGGTGGGAGAGCGGGGTGCATCGCTTTCTGGGGGCCAAAGGCAGCGTTTGGCGATCGCCCGGACGATTTTGCAAAACCCGAAACTGCTGATTTTGGACGAAGCTACAAGCGCTCTCGACTACCATTCCGAACGCCAAGTTTGCAATAACTTAGCAGAAGCTTTCGCCGGTCGCACGGTGTTTTTCATTACTCACCGCCTGACTACAATCCAAAACGCCGACATAATTATTATGATGGATCAAGGTTCTGTAGTCGAGCGGGGAACTCATAAAGAATTAATGGCTCTTAAAGGGCGTTACTACTGCCTCTTCCAACAACAAGAGTCATCGAATACCTGATATCTAACAACTCACAACTGATCGCTAACGCTTAACAACTGACAACTAACAAATGGCTATGAAATCGGTAATACTTTCTGAGCAACCAGTCATTCTAGAAAAACCAGCGATTTGGTCGCACTTGTTTTTGTGGATGATCATGCTGATGACCACTTCTGCTGTAGTTTGGGCTTATTTTGCTAGCGTAGAGCAAGCTGTCCCCGCTGTGGGCCAATTAGAGCTAAAAGATGGTGCTAGAGACATCCAAGCACCTGCTACGGGCGCTGTGGTCAGACTTCACGTTGAAAATGGCGATCGCGTGGAAAAGAACCAGCCTCTGCTCACTTTCAACCCCCTTGCACCCAGCGCCGATTTAACATCGATTCAGAAAACTAAAGAAGCTCTGGAAAAGGAAAATAAATTTTACGAAGATGTTGTCAACGGCAAAATTCAAGGCGCTGTTCCTTCTAACCTAGAATCAACAATCAAGGACAGACAGAGCCTCACGGCACAAAATCAAGTGCTGCAAGCTTTGATTGACGAACTGTACCTCAACAGGGGAGCCAGCGGAAATTTTGATGCTGCTCAGCAAGGACTTTATGTTAATTATCGATCGGAATTTCTGTCTCGCGTAGCCGCAGCTCAAGGCCAAGTTCAGGAGTTGGAAAAACAACTGAAGCAAGCTCAGGATGCTGAGAAAGCCGCCGGCGATCAAATGACAGTGGCACAGCAACAATTGGGTTTTGCCCAGAACCAATTAAATTATGCTCAGCAGCAGTTAAGTTCTTCGCAAGAGCAAGTAAAATCAGCCCTGGCTCAGAGAGATTTGGCCCAAGAACAGTTAGCGAAATCCCAACAAGTATTGAAGTCGAACCAAAACATTCTAGGCAGACTCGCTCCCCTGGTGGAGGAAGGAGCCATTGCTGAACTGCAAAAAGAACGTCAAGAGCAAGATGTTTTCAGAGGCCAAAGCGACGTTCTCAAACAGCAAGATCAAATCAAGCAGCGCGAAGGTGAAATCAACTCTCGCAAAGGCGAAATTAACACACGCCTCGGTGAAATCAATACGCGCCGAGGCGAAATTAACGCGCGTCAAGGTGACATCCAAAAAATTAGTGCTGACATACAGCGCCAGCAAGGAGAGCAAGCACGCATTCAGGAGTCCATCGCCCGCGCCCAAGAACAGTTAAAAAACACCAAGGATTCCTGGGCCAAAGAACTTTACAGCAAAATTGCTGAAAACGAGAAACAAATTGCCAGCAGCGATTCTCAGCTAAGCCGCTTCAAAGTGGAAAACCTGAAAAAGTTGTCCGAGGTGAACGCTCAGCTAGAAAAGGCTCAACAGAACCGCGACACTCAAGTTCTGAAAGCTCCGGTATCCGGTGTTATCTTCGATTTGAAACCTTCTAAGAAGGAGAAAGCTAAGCTGGATATAGCGAAAGATCCGATATGCCAATCCATTATTAATTCGGTGGTGAAACCGGGCGAACCGCGCCCAGCACGCTGCGAAGAAGCTTATTACGAAGCGCAGCAAACTGAAAAGCTGCTCAAAGTTTTGGATGACGAAAACGGTCTGCAAGCAGTGGTTTACCTGGAAAACAGCAATGTGGCTTTGGTATTGGATGCTTTGAGACAGAAGCGGGCAAAATTGGAACAGTATCACGGCAAGCAATTAGACGGAGAAAAGATTGACTGCGAAATAGGTAAAAGTTGCGTTTGTCCAGAGAAGGAAGTTAACAGAGAGAAACTGGGTTTGACGAAATACCAATGCGTGCCTGTGGAAGTGAATGTAGAAGCTTTCCCGGCGCTGGAGTTTGGTACTGCTGAGGGTGAAGTGATAGAGATTAGCAGCGATGCTGAGCCTCCTACTGAACTGCGGAAATACTATGCTTTCAAAACCAAAATTAAGCTCAAAAATCAGAAGTTTGTTTTGAACAAGGGCAAGGCAAATGAAGTGGAGGTTAACTTGCAGTCGGGAATGTCCGTGAGTTCTAATATCAATATTGGCAAGCGGAGTGTTTTGCAGATGTTTATCAACCGATTTACAGGGAAAATGGATACGTTCAAGACTATTAAGTAATTCGGTTAACCGCTATCAAGAAGTAGGGTGCGCCTAGCGCACCTTACCGCTATAAGTAAATACCACCTCCTCGATCAAATTAGGTGGTTAAAACCCCTCAAAAGTCAAACTTTCGTCGGTGGCTAGAGTGAGCTTCGCCGAACGTCCTTCGCTGAGAAAAAAATAAAGGGTATTTAAGCCGGGTTGATATAAAATGGTGATGGCAATCGGTGCGATCGCACATTGATGAAAAAATTAATCTTATTTACTTTATATTTAATTCCTGTCCTCTTCTTAATCGGATTTGTAGCGAATTTTAGCGTTAACGTTCCCGTTGATGACGAGTGGAGGTTAGCTAGCCTTTTTGAAAAAATAGCTGCGGGAAATGTAACTTTTAACGATTTTTGGGCTTTGCACAGCAACCACCGCATACTTTTCCCTAAAATAATTATTGCGGTGCTGGCTTTTGCTTCCCGATGGAATATTAATTATCAGTTGTGTCTCAGCATAGGTTTGGCTGCGATAACTTTTATCGCTATGTACAAGTTATCCTCGATGCCCGTTAAGAATGTCGCGGATGATTTGTGGCATTTAGCTAATATTTTAACTTGTATTTTGCTTTTCTCTCTAGTTCAGCACGAAAACTGGCTTTGGGGATTTCAATTAGCGTGGTTTTTCGTGAATTTGTGTTTTGTCGCTGCGGTTTATGCGCTGGTTTCAAATCACAAATTATTGCCTAATATTAGAATCTCTATTGCTGCTGTATTCTGCTTTCTTGCGAGTTTTTCGCTCGCTCAAGGTTTGCTATCTTGGTTGGCTGCGATTCCGGCTGTGGCGGCTTTGGAGGGAAATGCAGCGCAGAAACGAAAAAGAGCGCTCGCATGGATGCTGCTGTTTGTGGCAACTTGTGCTGTTTACTCAATAGATTATCATCCTAGTCGGAAAGCAAGTATTATTTCATTGTTGAATAAGCCGCTTGTGGTTATTGATTACCTTTTAAGCTTGCTGGGTTCGCCAATTGTGCGATCGCCGGGAATTTCGGCATTTGTAGGATTGGTAATTTTGGCAAAGTTTATATTTTTTGTAGTTTATTTTGGAAAAAAAATTATATCAAGTTCGCTAGCTTCATCTGTGAATGCTAACTTCCCAAAGCAACCTCAAGTCCCGGCGATTCCTTCGCTCCTCGGAATCACAGATAGCAATGATATTGCTGAAAGCTATAGCAATCCCAACTCAGTTATCAACGTGGTTCAGGCTGCCACGCTGGACGGGCAAGATGCCCATCTCACAATTCATTTAGAATTACGGGAAGATGCCCATTCCACAATTCCTTTAGGATTGCAACATCAGGCTTTACCTTGGCTGTTAATAGGTTTTTTTTCGCTTTTATCTTCTTTGTTTATTACGGCTGGGAGGGCAGAATTTGGGGCAATTCACGCGCTTGAATCGTCGAGATATACCACTAATTCGATTTTGCTCTTAATTGCTTTGGTTCAGCTAGGGCAATTGTTTGTTCGAGGTAATTATCAAGAAACAAAAGCAAGGTTAAGGAGTAATTATAAAATTATTTATCGCGTAGTAGCAGGGCTGTTAATTGCTACAATTATTGTGAATTCTCAACAGGCGATAGCCCCAAGTAGAGCGGCAATTCTTTACAAACAAGGCGCTCACGATTGTTTGCAGTTAATTAACTATCTGGAACCCTCGGATTTTTTCAAAAATTCGCCGGAAAGCTGTTTGAGGGTGCTGAGCAAAAAAACTTGGCTGGTAAGAGAAGGCGCTGCAATTATCGACAAAATAGGTTGGATAAAGTTCGCGAAAAATATAGAGTTTATTTCTAATACCGAGAAAGTGTACGGCTATTTAGACAAACCTCAAACCAGCAATAAATCCTTGACTGTTAAGCAAAATGATGCTGTCAAGGCTGCTGGTTGGGCGGTTTTGCCAGAAAAATTGGAACAGCCGAATATTGTACTGCTATCTCTGGGCGACAAAAAATCTTTTTTTGCTAACGCTTATGTAAATTTGGACAGTCCCGACATTGCTGAGAGTTTAAAATCTGAGTTATACAACAATGCAAGGTGGGCTGTTGATTTGCCGGATAATAATTTGCCGATCGCCCAAACTGAAATTAAAGCTTGGGTGTATAATCCTGTGGACAACCAGTTTGTCCAGTTGCGCGGAGGATGAGGAGTGAAAATTTCTGTGATTATACCAGCCCACAATGAGGAGGGCTGTTTGTACGGTACTGTGCGGGCGATCGCCCAGACGCTCGATTTAGAAGGCATTCCGCACGAAATTTTGATTGTGAATGACAACAGTGTCGATCGAACTATTGATATTTGCCAGGAGTTGTCAGAGACTTTTCCCACAGTTAGATACATCAACAATCAACCTCCGAATGGTTTCGGATTTGCCGTGCGC
This sequence comes from Microcoleus sp. B3-A4, assembly GCF_036705385.1. NCBI lineage: Bacteria > Bacillati > Cyanobacteriota > Cyanophyceae > Oscillatoriales > Microcoleaceae > Microcoleus > Microcoleus sp. B3-A4. The sequence goes on from NZ_JAUBUI010000001.1 coordinate 29,557, forward strand.
CGGGGTTTGGCGGAATTTGACGGAGATGCAGCAGCAATTGTGATGGCGGATGCTTCCGACGATCCGATCGATTTGGTAGCAGGATACCGCAAGCTGCAAGAAGGATATGATTGCGTTTTTGGTTCCCGCTTTATCAAAGGTGGCTTTGTGGTTGATTATCCAATTCACAAGTTAGCAATTAACCGCTTAGCAAACTGGTTTGTCAAAAGTATTTTCGGCTTGCGGTACAGCGATGTCACCAATGCTTTTAAAATTTACCGCCGAGAAGTAATTGAAGGCGTACAACCGATTTTGAGCCATCATTTCAATTTGACAGTGGAACTGCCTTTAAAAGCAATTGTTCGGGGTTTTTCCTATACGGTGATTCCTCTGAGGTGGTACAATCGGACTGCTGGTATTTCTAAGCTGAAAATCAAAGAGATGGGCAGTCGATATTTGTTTATTGTCTTGTATGTGTGGCTGGAAAAACATCTCTCTCGCGGCGACTACCACCGGACTAGAAAGATAGCAAAATTAAAAGTGAATGCCTGAGAGAATCTTAATTGTGGGCGGTGCGGGTTTCATCGGCAGTTGTTTGGCAATTGGCCTGAAGAAACTGCACCCGGAATGGCAAATAATTTGTTTGGATAACCTGCGTCGCCGGGGTTCTGAATTGAATCTGCCTCGGCTTAAAAGTTGCGGGATTCAGTTTGTGTACGGGGACATTCGTACAGCGGCCGATTTAGATCCAGTTGCACTGAATGCTGACTGCATTATAGATTGTGCTGCGGAGCCTTCTGTGCTGGCTGGTTTTAGTTCGCCTCAGTACGTTTTGCAGACGAATTTACTGGGCACTGTGAATGTTTTGGAGTTGGCGAGACAAACGGGTGCGAGTTTGCTGTTTTTGTCTACGAGTCGGGTTTATCCGATCGCCAGTGTCAAATCGGTTAAGCTGTTAGAGTTGCCGAATAGATTTGCGATCGCCCCTGAGCAAACTTTACCCGGTATATCGGAGTTAGGCATATCAGAAGACTTCCCATTAAAAGGACACCGTTCGCTTTACGGAGCAACTAAATTAGCTTCCGAATTGCTGATTGAGGAATACAGGGAAGCATACAATGTGCCGGCAATTATTAACCGCTGCGGGTTAATTACTGGTGCTTGGCAAATGGGTAAAGTCGATCAGGGAGTTTGCGGTTTGTGGGTGGCTGCTCACTATTTTCAAAAGTCGCTGAATTACATCGGTTTTGGTGGCAGCGGTAAGCAGGTTAGGGATTTACTGCACGTTGAAGACTTGTTGAGGTTACTTAATTACCAGTTAGAACATTTTGCTGAATTTGACGGCGAAGTTTTTAATGTTGGCGGCGGTGTGAGCAACAGTCTTTCTTTGGTTGAGACAACTGATTTGTGCCAAAAGATTACCGGAAAATCGATTCCAATTAATCCTGTTTTGGAGGAACGCGCGGGGGATATTCCGATTTTTATTACTGATTCTTCTAGGGTGATGGAGAAAACAGGGTGGCGGCCTGTTATTGGGCCTGAAGCGGCTTTGCAGGATATTTATGATTGGATTGCTGCTAATGAGGTAGTTTTAAGTTCGATTTTGTAGGGATTTTTTAACCCCAGAAGCAGGCGGATAGACGCGGATAAACGCAGATGTATCTCTCTGCCTGGATCTGACTGGGAATGCGTGTCATGAGTCTCTGCCTATATTGTTTTTTTTTGATGCTTTAACAAACATTTGGCCTCCCAAAAACAGCCACAAAAAAGGCAATTTTAAGTAAATTTTTAAAAGCCAGGGCGATGCGGGTCTGCCTTTGGTCGAAAATGGTAAAAATCTGGGTATAATTAGGTCGATTTCAAAGCCGACGGTTTGTAAAAGTTCTTGCAGCGATAAGTGGGTAATCGGTAATTGATGATCGATAAAATCGTAGTATTCTTTGAAAGAATATTTGAAATTTGGTTGAACAACTAACAAACAACCCCCTGGCTTAAGCGCCTCAAAGCAAAATGAGATAATTTGGATTAGTTCTTCCTTATTGCGGAGATGTTCAAAAAAGTTAGAGATAAATATCCGATCAAACTCTTCGCTAAAATCTGGTTTATCGTCAAAACTTAAAACATCAATGTTCAGCACTTTTACATCAGGATTGGCAAATAACTTGGAATCGGGATTGAGGTCAATTAAACATTTTTTTTTAGCCTGAATTTGATTTATAAACTCGCAGTAACCGCCACCAATATCTAAAACGGCTGATTCGGGAGGAACATAATCTTGTAAGAAGTAGTCAATTAAAACTTTCCATAGTGCCACCTTCGCTTGCATTTGTCGCGAATCAAAGCGGTTGGCATACAACTTTTTGAGATATGTGTCAGTTTTCATAGTAAAATAGCCTAGACTGAGTATGAGTTTATCACGCGATACAGCCAACTATGAATGTTATATCTACTGAAATACCGGAAGTTCTGATCATTGAGCCAAAAATTTTCGGGGACGATCGCGGTTTCTTTTTTGAAAGTTTCAATCACAAAGCTTTTATCGAAAAAACAGGTGTGACGGCAGCATTTGTTCAAGACAATCATTCCAAATCCTCTAAAAATGTGTTGCGCGGTTTGCACTACCAACTGCAGCAGCCTCAAGGCAAATTGCTGCGGGTAGTTGCTGGCGAAATATTTGATGTAGCGGTGGATATTAGACAAAGTTCGCCAAATTTCGGAAAGTGGGTGGGGTGTTTGCTGAGTGCAGAAAATAAACGGCAATTTTGGGTGCCGGCGGGATTTGCTCACGGTTTTTTAGTGGTTTCGGAGACGGCTGAAGTTTTGTATAAAACTACAGATTATTATGCACCGGCACACGAGCGGTGTATCCTGTGGAATGACCCCGATTTGGCGATCGACTGGCCGCTAGATGGTGCCCAACCAATCTTATCAGCTAAAGACCAAGCTGGACAAACGTTGAAAACAGCTCAAGTGTTTTGATTATGAAAATTTTACTTGCAGGCGGCAGCGGACAGCTAGCTCAAGAATTGCAGCCGATTTTATTATCTTCGGGAGAGGTAATTGCGGTCGATCGCACTCGCCTCGATTTATCCCAACCGGAAAGCATCCGTCAGGCAATGGCTGAAATTCAACCGGATTTAGTAGTCAATGCGGGTGCTTATACTGCGGTAGATAAAGCAGAAAGCGAACCCGAATTAGCACACGCAGTCAACGGCATTGCACCCGGAATTCTCGCAGAAGAATGCGAAAAACTGGGAGCAAGTTTGATTCACTTTTCTACTGATTATGTATTTGACGGTAGTCACGGTTCTGCTTATCTGGAAACAGATTCTACAAACCCGCTGGGAACTTACGGCAAGTCTAAATTAGCAGGCGAGGAAGCAATTCGGAAAGCGGGAAACCGACATATTATTATTAGAACGGCGTGGGTTTACGGCAACGGCGGCAAAGGTAATTTTGTCAAAACCATGCTGAGGTTGGGAAAGGAAAGGGAAGAAATTCGAGTAGTAGCAGATCAGATCGGAAGCCCTACTTGGACGGCCGATTTAAGTACGGCGACTTCGCAAATTATTCCTCTCCTTGGGCAAGAAAGTTTTGGGACTTACCACTACACTAACAGCGGTGTTTGTAGTTGGTACGATTTTGCGATCGCCATTTTTGAGGAAGCAGCACAACTCGGCTTTCCCCTAAAAGTTCAGCGCGTAATTCCCATCACCACCGCCGAATACCCGACACCCGCCAAACGTCCGGCTTTTTCTGTCCTCTCTACGGTTAAAATATCAGCACTTTTAGGCACGTATCCTCCCCACTGGCAGCAAGGACTCAGACAAATGCTGGCAAGAGAAGTGAAATAAAAAATTGAGTAAATCTGTAAACTAGCCAGAAACCGGGTTTTTTCACCAAAATACTTGGTTCAAACCCTCAATCAAGTAAAAAACCCGGTTTTTTTAATCTCAGCGCGTACAACTTAGCCCAAATCGATTAAAAATATCGCAATCTCCCAATCCATGAAAGTCAAGCCACCATATATTTTAATTGCCGCATCAGTTCTCGGCATTCTAATACCAGCTTCATATATTTTGTACTTGATATCCCAAGCGGGAGACTTGTCTAATTTTGATTATTGGTGGATGACGTGGAATTTCTATTCAGTAGACGGTTTCTCTACAAATCCTTTTAATTGGATATTTCGGGCGAACGAGCATTTTGTCTTGATTCCGGCTATTATTTATGGCTTGAATATAGCTGTCACCCAAGGTTCAAATATTGGTTTATGTTTAGTTGCCTGGTTCTTGGCTTGGATTCAGTGTCACGTATTAATTGCTCTGCTGCCGTTCAAATTGAGGCGTTTTCCGCTGCAATTTATCTCGCTACTCCTTTGCATTTCTATTTTTAATTTTACTCCGGCGGCGGCTCACAATTGGATGCGGGGATTCAGCGGTGTTCACTGGATAATTGCTAATTTATTGGTGATTTGTTCGATATTTTGTTTGCAATCCTATGCGACGCTTTTGTCAAGTAAAAGGGAGGCGGAGCCTGGTGACGAGTTTGTAGGGGCGGTGCCCCCGTGCTCGCCCCCGCCTTTACAAAATAAGTGGGTAATTGGCAGCATTGTTTTTGGCGTTTTAGGCTGTATTAGTTACAGCACTCCTTTAGCTTTGTGGCCGATATTGTGTGCTGCTGCTGTTGTGCTGCGGTTTCCTCGGCGAATAACTTATTTGTATTTCATTGCTTCGATTGCAGTGATTGGGATTTATTTTTTAACTTATAAAACTCCATCTCATCACCCTTCTTTAACTAAAATTAACCCGCTCAAAACTCTCGAATATATTCCAACTTATCTCGGCGGAATTTTTAGCGAAAATATTATTGTTGCTTCAATTATTGGTATAATTGGTTTGATTGCAGCGACGGGTTTTGTGGGTTATTGGCTATTTGTAAAAAAGGTTGATCGCCCGGATTGGCTGCCTTGGCTATCAATCCAACTTTACACGCTGCAAACGGCGTTAATGGCCGCTGTCAGTCGATCGGGATTTGGTGTCGAACAAGCCACAGCTTCCCGCTACGCCACACTCCCAGCTTTGTTTTGGATGAGCACAAGTGTGCTGACAGTATTGTGGGTGCGCGAGTGGCAGCCAACACCAAGAATCCAAGGGCGTTGGCTGACACCGCTGTTTGCAGTCGCCACAGTCGCCATTATTTTAATGTACGGGGTGGGAGGCGAAACTGCAATGGCGATCGCCCACAGAGCAACCTATCAACCGTTAGTAGCATTATCACTGCAATTAGGCATCACCGACGTAACGCTAATTAAAGACCGCGTAGGCAACAAACCTGCCGCTTTTATCGGGTTAATCGACGCCTTAAAAACTAACAATTTAGTGCCATTTAACCGAGACATCAAAAAACACAATTTCTGTGCAGCATTAGACACAAAAATAGACCCAAATTTACTGTCAGCGCCCAAAGACGGAGTACCCGGATATTTTGATACAGCCACCCAACTTGCACCAACAGCAGCGAGAGTAATTGGCTGGGTAGGAGACCCCGAAAACAATGTAAAATGTATTGCCATTCTCAACCAAGAAAATGTCGTTCGAGGTTTTGCCCTGTCAGGATTTCCCCGCCCAGATTTAGTTAAATTGTTTGGCCCTTCCTACGAATTCGCAGCTTGGAGAGGATACATTCAAACATCACCAACAGATAAATTATTGACAGCTTATGCCTCCTTTAAAAACCGCAAAGATTGGGTAGCCTTGCGAAACTCCCAAGTTATCAATAAAAACTAAAAAACCTCTCTTTCTCCTCCTCTGCGCCCTCTGCGCCCTCTGCGGTTAATAAAAAAATCTCAGAGACAACACAAATGAAATAGAATAGCCCTATGCCAAAACATCTCAGCTTCGTAATCCCCGTTCACAACGAAGAAGCCACCCTCAAACTGCTGTTTAAAAAAATCCAACTTGTCATGTTCCAAACAGGAATTGACAGTTACGAAGTCATTTTCATAGATGACGGTAGCCGCGATTATTCCTGGCAAGAAATCGCAGATTTAGCCAGCCAACATCCCAAACTAATTAAAGCGATTAAAATGCGCCGCAACTTTGGCAAATCTGCCGCACTTTCAGCAGGATTTCGGAATGCAGCAGGGATAATTATCTTTACTCTCGATGCTGACCTTCAGGATGACCCCGCTGAAATTCCCAAGTTTTTACATCATTTAGAATCGGGATTTGATTTAGTTTCTGGTTGGCGAAAACAGCGAAACGACCCGCTTTCTAAAACTTTACCTTCCAAGCTGTTTAATGCCGTTGCGTGTTTGCTGACGGGGGTGCAAATGCACGATATGAATTGCGGTTTTAAAGCTTATCGCAGGGAAGTTTTGCAGTCGATTAAATTGTACGGGGAATTGCACCGCTACATTCCGGCTTTAGCCAACAATTTAGGGTTTAAAATTGGGGAAGTAGTTGTGGAACATCATCCGCGCAAGCACGGAAAATCGAATTACGGCTGGGAACGTTATGCGCGGGGATTTATTGATTTGTTGACGGTGTTAGCCACGACGCAGTATTTACACAAACCGGGTCATTTGTTTGGAGGTTTGGGATTGTGTTTTGGGTTGGTGGGAACTGTTTCGCTGAGTTATTTGATAGTTATTTGGTTTCTGAATTTGGCGGGGATGAATTTTGGGCCGATCGGGAATCGACCTTTGTTATTTTTTGGGATTTTGTGTACAATTCTGTCGGTGCAGTTGATTTCTTTGGGGATTTTAGCTGAGTTGATGGCGCGGAATGTGGATGCTGATTATGTGGACAAGCAAATTAGCGAAATTATTGATGATTCAGGTTTTGATATTTAACCGCCGATTAACGCTGATTAATCGGATCTTGAAATTGCTTCTAGACAAGCAAAGTCTGCCTCAGCAGACTAAGAGAAAATTTAGATTTGGATTTAAAAAGTTTTACCAATTACCTATTACCTAATTTTATACAGTATCCATTTGCCTTGTTTGTCTGCGATTTCCCCTTGCATATTTGGATGCCAGTCAGTACGAGTCAGGATATAATCGGCCTCATAGTTTCTGGCTACTTTGACTAAATCGGCACTGCTACGGCGGATGAAAAAGTCATTTCCTCCCCAAATCATTTGCGGGTTTAAGGGGACTCCTAAAACGGTTTCCATGCGAGTTTGCCATTCTTTGATGCCTTTTTCGGTAAAGGGAAAGTTCTTGAAATTGACCACAATCGCTCTTTCGGAGAAAAACTGGAAGCTGGTAACTGAAGGTGGAATTAATACGAGTGAATCGCGGCTGCTACTTTGCGAAAATCGCACAGCTAATTTGCTTAAGTCGTCTCTGGGAACGGCATTGATATTAACTCTTGTTTGAAATACATTTAATATAGGTTTGGGCATAATTCCTGCTACTCCACAAACTAAGGTGGCGGTAGTTATTAAGGCTAATGTGTGAGTTAGAGTCTGTTTTATAGATGTAGCAAGGGATGTTTCTTCTAACATGAATGGGAAGGCGAGGATTGAGAAAAAAACTGCGATGCTAATTATTCGATCGCCCATTATTTCCCATGAATCAGTCACCGGATATATCAAGCTGAAAATTACCGTTCCTGCTGCTACAATCCACAACAATATATTATATCGTTTCGGCAATACGTAATTTTTTGTTTGCCAAACTGATAATCCTAAGAAAATGATGCCCCTAAAAGGCAAAGTTAGTACAGCTAACAGCAACAAGCTAATAGCTATTTGTTTTTCTCTGTAAAGTTGCTCGACCGTCAAAGCAATAGCAATAAATATAATTAATTGAGCAAAAGGTACAGTTCTAGCTAACTGTAGTTTAGCGATAAAAGCCAGCGGGTAAACTTCGACAAATATGTAATTTAGAAACAGTGCAAAAATTGATGTTCCAACAAATACAGAAAAATTAATCTTGTCTTCTTTTGGCAATAAATTGGAATTTTTGATGCAAAGCAAGCCACCAATTATGAAACATATAAAGTTGAACCAATTCCCAACATCCCAATTTGACGGGAGGATGTGGTGGGGGTTGCGGACTTTCGCGTGAATGTAGACAAACTGGGCGTTGTTGATAGTGTGAGTGCTGGTAGTACCTGTTAATAACATCGGTACGTAAACGATACTTGCCATTGCTGCTAAAAGTGCGATCGCCAAAATCAATGTTTTAAACTTCCGCTGTTTTACAGATTGAATTACCAAAATGGGAACCATCATCAATCCCGGTAACAAACCCACTAAGAACTGCAGCAGACAAGCCAGTCCAAAAAAGAAATATCCTGTCAGCCATTTCTGGCGCAAACTAAAGTAAATTCCCCAGATGGCGAAACCCATTGCGAAGGTACTGGGTACTGATTTGGTGGAAAATATCAGCGTGTTACCAACATCTGTAAATGAAGCGGCTATACATAAAAAAGCCATCGCTGCGGCAGGCAGTTTGGAATTAGTATAGATATTGATAATTGCGTAGCAAGCTAGGATAAATGAACCGAAGGATAGGAATTGATAAATAAAATGCGCTAGGGGAATGCTTGTTCCTAAGTTTGCGAGCAAATAAATGATATAGTAATAGTAGTATCTCGGATTAAATTTAACCATTTCCTGAACGTAATAATCATTTTTATACAGTTCAGGATTTAACATAAATTGAATGGGCGGCACTTCGGGAAAGTTGCCTCCAATCGGGAAAATATAGCCAGTTGCCATCAGAGAGCCGATGATGACAAAAGTAGAGAGAGATAGATTAAAATACCAGTTGGATTTTTGATGTTTCTGCATTGACGATTCAATTTACCTACTGACAGCTAAATTGTTAATCTCCAGTTGGCATTGGTTTGTTAAATCCTGTTTGCTGCTACTCAATACCTCAAGCAGCAGATAAAGGGGATTTTTGCCCTCAACTAATAGATTTAAGCCGATCGCACTTTTTTGACTATAAGCCATCTCTGCTGAGTCTACTAATTTACCTTGCTTGTCCCACAAAGTCAAGCGCAGGGCAATTCCCGGACATTGTTTGTTAGGTAAATTGAGTTTGCCGGTAACTTTCGCTTTGTCTGAGATGGAACCTAAATACAGGAAAGATGTATCGAGTTTCTTGCTGTTTTTAATTGGATGAGTTACTATATTATATAGGTTATCGGATTCTTGACTGACTGAATAATTGGCACTTGTGTAGATTGATTGATGCAAACTAATCCAATCTAACTGCGTGCCTGGTCGATCGACTATTTGCCGCTGCATCGCCTCCAGAGTCCTAACTGCCGTTGCTGTATCAGTCGGCCGCCTCCTCCGGTAAACGCTGACAGTCACGCCGTTTTCTAGCTTAAACTGTTCCGGTAGCAATTGGAAATCGCGGGCAATCTGCCAGTTTTGGGTAAAGGCATCGTACACAACTTTAACAACATCTTGTTCGTGCGATCGTAAAACTTGTTCGTCAGTCGGTAACACCTGCTGAAAAGGTACAGCAACCACCGCATATTGTGACTGCAACAACTCCGGTAGCGGGTAAGTATCGCGCGAGTCAATTTGCGGTCTGCCGAGTGTATTTAATTTCCACCAACCCTCGGGCGGGTTTAATTTTCGGTTGGCTTGTCTGAGGATGTTAGCATTGAAATTGTTAGAAGCACCGACAATATAAATTGGTTCTTCGTTGGGTGCTAATTTTCGCAGAAACTCTACTAATTTTACAACTTCGTCGTAGTCCGATCGCACTAACGGCGGAAAATTACCCACAAACAGTGTTGGCAAATCAATTTTAAGAGGAATTAACCCGACTGCGGCATTTACAACCAGGTACAAACCCGCCGTGCCCAGCATCAAATACCGGACTTTTCCCTTGAGTGTCAGCCAAGTTGTCCAGAAAAATGTTGACAATCCTAAAAGTACGATAGGTGTAATATGAATTGTATAGTGCAAGTACCCGTAACGCAACACTAACAGCCATTCAATCAGCGATAAAACCCCAAACAACGAAACAAAAATAGTCGCCGCCGGAACCGGGATTCGGGTGATAATTCCCGCCGAAAAACCAATCAGTACCAGCAGCCAAGTTCCCAAACCGTAAAAATCCGCATAACGAGTTAAAATATCATTTACAGGCAAACTCCAAGCGACATACAAATTGCGGTAGTCAACCGTCAGAGCACTGCGAGTAAAATCTCCCGCTACCAACATTAAAATAGTCAAGCTAGTTGCAGCTATTAAACCCAATTTAACACCGGATTCAAACAAGCATCGGTAAGGAAACGGCACTGCCACGTCCTTGTCTTTTGAAGACGACAACGCCGTTGCCCTAGGGTATATTAGTACAATAAACTCGATGAAAGCCTGTAAAATCGCTGCACCAAAAAATGCGATCGCACTATAAGCAAAATGGCGTCGCAACAGAATCGCCGCCGCCAGCAAAAACCCAATTAACGGGATTTTCCACCAAGATTTCAGCTTAACATCCTGCAAATAAACCAAAATTGCCAAGGCTACAAACACACAGCCGCCAGTATCCAGATATCCCCGCAGAGTCGGTATCCAACTCATCGGAATTAATAAACTCAGCAGCACAGTTGACCAAAACACCCGGCGGGGATAAACTGGAATTAGCTTTGCAGAAATTGCCCCCAGCAACAGGCGAAACGGCAGCACATAAATCAGGGATACGCTGAGAATGTAACTCAGCCGAGACTCGCCAAATAAGAGAATAAACGGCACTAAGGGCAGAGAAATTAACAGGTTTTTTTCCTTAGATAGCGATTCTATAACTCCGCGCCATGCTTTATCTGGCGAGTCTCGAAATAAATTTGCCGTGTTGACTGTAGCAGTGTTGTAGCCCGCGTAATCCCACCAATAAAAAGTATGTTCGCTGGAGACATAGATTGATGTTACGCCCACAGTTACAATAACAAGTAAAAACAGAAAAAAGCCATCAATCAAACTCTGGCGAGGCAATTTAAAAGAAACAAAATCCAATAATCCCATCACTCTCGCAACCCTAAATAACTTATAAACTTCTTCTTTCTCTCTTCCTTCGCGCCCTTTGCGCCTTCGCGGTTCGTTAACTTACCTTAAAACAGTACCTTGCAAAAAACCTTCCAACTTTTCTGCATATTGCCGATTCGCGATCGCACTTGGATGAAGGTCATGAGGTAAATTATTATTGGCAGGTATTTTCAAATCAACCGAAATATCCGCCGTAGCAATTCCCTCCTGACTTAACTCCTCCAACATCTTAGCAGAACCTGTATTAATTCCCGCCACAACTAACTTAACACCATTAGCCTCAGCCATACGGTTAAACTCTTCAATAATTGCCTTAGAAACCTCATGACTTTTGTACAATCCCTCTTCAAATTGATTGTAATTAACCTCCAAAAAATGGCTTAATGCAGAAACCCGCATCAGCGGAAACTCGCGATATTCAAGTTTTGCCATCTGGTAGGTAAAATTATTTTCTCCATTCAGCCTAGCATCGGGCTGGAATAAAATACCGAGTTTATTCCAAGCAGCCATTTGCTTTCTTCTCGCCCTTAACAAAGTATTGCGGCGGTCATGAAATCCCGCATAAGCAATCACCGCAACTTTGGGTTTATTTCCTTGTTTGAGTGCTTCTTTGAATTGAATGAACGAGTGCAGCGTGCCGTAGCCATTAACCCCGAAATTCACTATTTCATATTTGGGTAATTTCTCTTGCAGCAACCAAGCATAAGTTTCGCTGTCATTCAATGACCAACCGTAGGTAAAAGAACAGCCGAATATCCAAATCTCAGGTTTTTTTGACGATAATAAATTGTAAGTATTGAGGGGATGTGTTATTCTTAAACTATTATTGAGATGAGTTGTATTAAATGAGTAATTGCCGTTAAGTGTCACCTTGAATTTACCAGGCAAATGCTTGTATCCAAGTTCCGAGTCCTTGGTAAAAAAGTTACCTTTGGGTTCGACGGCAACATCAACATTTTCTATTTGCCAGGGTTTGTATCCCGCAACTCGTAAGACAATTTCTGCACTGGTAGCAGATAGAAATATTGGAAAGATTAGATAAGTTATTAACCGAAAAGCAAAATTTTTAGCTATATCTTTTTTCATACTTTAGATCGCGGTGAAAGCAATCGACCGTTTTGCCGATCGCCCAAAACAGCGAACAATCGCAAATCAAATCACCGGACATGATATCACGGACTGGGGCGATCGATATTTCTGGCAAAACCTGCTTCCGCCCAAACAATCAACTCGGATCGATCGCCTTGCGGGGGCGGGTTTATTCATAATGTTTATGATTAATGATCTCTCGGACAAAACCCGCCCCTACGACAATTTGTAAGGGCGGGTTTTTCCAACCATCTAGGCCTAGAATCAATAATTTTGTAAACTCGCCCCCACCCAAGAAATCAACCCAGATAAGTCTGGGGTGGGTACGCAAGCCCGCCCCAAAAATCCCAGATTAATTTCAACCGAGCGATTAATTTCTAATAACCAGGCTCCTCCTCGTACTCAGGAGTCTTCGTCTTCTCAGGGATGTTCACCCGAGGAGCCTGGTAAGGCTTCGGTGCCTCATCGTCAGCCCAAGCATCAGCCTCCACATCATCCTCGTACTCGTACTCGACCACAGGCGCCTTCGGGCGAGAAGTCTCAGGGCGAGTGTACTGCGGCTTCGCCTCGTACTCCTCCTCGTAATCGTCCTCCTCGCCGCCCCAATTATCCTCTTCGTAATCCTCGTAATCGTCGATGAGCGGCTCAGGCTGCACCGCGCGCATCTGCTGCTGCGGCTGGCGCACCGCAGGCCGATTCCACTGCGAATCCTCATCCCAAGGAACTTCCTCAACCGCAGGCGCAGCTACCCGGCTCCGCATTTCCGGTGCAGGTATCCGCACGCCCGGGCCCAATTGATTTCCCGTAGCCACGGGTTTCGGATAATAACCTGCCTCGTCCTCTTCCCGTTCCCAAGGTGCTTGACCCAAACCGACGCGCTCCAGCAAACCCACACTAAGCTGCCTGAGCCTTTCCTCGGAACCTTCAAACACAATCAAGCGATTCGGGCCGCTGCTGACAATTTCTTCAATCCCCAACTCGTAAGTGCTGAGAACTTGGTCGGGGATTTGGGGGATTCCCAGGGAAGCGATAATTATAGAAACTAACTTACCGTCTTCGGGGTCGAACCTAAAGCCCCGCACCCTACCTAAAAGTTCGCCGGTTTCGGTAATAACTTCGCTGTTAATCAAAATGCTGTAGGCTTCAACATCAACATCATCTTCGATCGCGCTCTCATCTTCCACCAACAGCACGTCGCCGATTTCACTGACATTGCTGAGGAACATAAACCTCGGCATTCCAGCGACCGCAAATATATTATCACGCAGACCGATCGCCACAACTTCCCGCCGGTCAATGTCCACCCACAATTGACTAACCACCCCCAAGCGTTTACCTCTGTCGCGGGTGATGACTTGAGTGCCTAGAATATCGGAGCGTTGGCAGATTTGTTCGGATGTCATTCTAACTTTAATCCTGATTTATTAAGTACATATATCACTCAACACGAGCGTTAACATAAACTCCGGGACTACAACTTCAGTCCTATGACTTGAGTATAAGCTCCCCGCGCTTGAGTAACGCCAATTGTACGCTCAGCCGATTGAATCATAGGTCGCCGCAAACTCACAACAATAAACTGGGCTTGTTCAGACTGTCGTTTTATCATTCTAGCCAATCGCTCCACATTTGCCCCATCCAGAAACATATCCACTTCATCAAAAGCGTAAAACGTAGACGGGCGGTAGCGTTGCAGCGCAAAAATAAAACTCAGCGCCGTCAGCGACTTTTCGCCTCCAGACATGGAAGCCAGCCGCTGTACGGGTTTGCCCTTCGGGTGAGCCACCAAATTCAAGCCACTGCTGAAGGGGTCTTCCTGGTCATCTAGCTGGAGATAGCCATCGCCTTCGGAAAGTTCCGCAAAGATAGTCTGGAAGTTCTCGTTAACCGCGTCGAAAGCTTCTTTAAAAGCGCGCCGCCTGAGTGTGGTAAAATTTTCGATTCTCAACAGCAGTTCAGTGCGTTCTCCTTCCAATGTCGTCAATTTTTGACTTAATTCTTGAAGGCGTTCTTGAGTGCGGTTGTACTCTTCCAAGGCTAGCATATTGACAGGTTCTAAAGCTTGAATGCGTTTGGCGATCGCCTTTACTTCCTGTTGCAATTCCGTCAAATTGGCTTTCTCGACATTTTCAGGAATCGACGGCACGGGGTCGGGCATTTCCGCCCGCTGCGCTTCCAATAGAGTGCGGACTGCGGCTAATTGTTCCCGGCGTTCTTGCTGGGTTTCGTGGAGTTTTTGCAACTGCCATTGTAACTGCTGTTTGGCTAAATGCTGCTCTCGCAATTGAGATTCCGCCCGATCGCGCTCTCCCTTCTGCACGCCCAATTTTTCCTCAATTTCCCCCAAAGCTGCCTTAGCTTCCGCAATTTGCCGATCGAGTTCTAACTGCTGCGAAACAATGCGATCGAGTGCATCCGCACCCGCATTTTGCTGCACTTGCCATTCCTGCAATTTATCGCTACCTTCCTTAATTTTGTCTTCCAAACGCCCGAATTGATTTTCCAAGTCTACAAGGCGCTGCTGGACGTTTCTCAGAGCCAATTCTCGCTCTTGTAGTTGCGCTTCCAGAGCACGCAAACTCGATTGCATTTGCTGCCATTCGCTGTGACTGTTCGACTCTTCCAACTGCGCCAAAGTTTGCCGGTACTGCTGCAATTGAGTTTCCTGTGCGGGCAATTCTCGTTCCAGCAACTGCAATCTCGATCGCGAATTAGTTAATTCCTGTGTATTTTTCGCAATTTGCGATCGCACTTGTTCCTGTTGCGCTTGCAAATTCTTAATTTCTGAATCCAACTGTTCCAATCTCAACTGATTTTCGCGCAAATTTTGTTTTGCTTCCATCAATTCTTGGCTGCGAGTTTTGACTGCAACAGCAGCGCGATCAATCGCAACTTTGCACCTTTCCAAAATCCGCTCAATTTCCTCAAGACGTTCTTGTAGAGATGCGATCGTCCTGGCTTCACTAGCAGCCTCACTAGCCTCAACCGTGCCAAAATGTAAGGTAGATCTATTAGTAGAACTTCCCCCAGTCATCGCCCCGCTAGTTTCCAAAATTTCCCCGTCCAAAGTGACAATCCGGTACTGTCCCAAATAGCGGCGGGCGTCGCTGAGGTTGCTAAACACAACCGTACTGCCAAAAACGTAAGCAAAAATTTCCTGATACCGCGAATCGCAATCTATCAAATTAACAGCAGCATCCACAAACCCAGCCGCGCGTCGCAAATTTTCATTTACCGAATACCTGCCGCCCCTAATCTTATTCAAAGGCAAAAACGTCATCCTTCCCGCCCGTTTTTGTTTCAACAATTCGATCGCCGCAGCAGCCACGCTGTCATCTTCCACCACCATATTTCCCATGCGCCCGCCCGCCGCAATTTCCAGCGCTAACTGATAGCGCGGTTCCACCCTGCCCAGTTGAGCCACCAAGCCGCAAACTCCGCCAATTCCGCTTTGCGCGACAATTTTTGCCGTAAACGTTCCCGTCGCTTCTTGCAGTGCTTGAAACTGCACTTCTAGTTTGTCTAATTTGCGCTGTCTTTCCCGCTGTTCTTCCAACAAACGAGTTTGAGTTTCCTGTTGCAGTTGCAATTCTTGTTCGGCTTCGACTAAAATCTGATTCAGCGATTCTACTTGCAAAGATGCAACGCCTTTGGTTTCCCCAAGGCGAGATTGCTGCTCTTTTTTCGCTGCAATTTCCTGTTCCAATACTTGCAGCGATTGGTTTTGTTCTTGAATTTGACTTTGCAGGCGATCGGCTCTTTCGCCAATGGTAGCTTGTTCTGTACGCTGCGGTTCCAAAGTTTGTTGAATTGTTTCGATTTGGCGGTGCAGTTCCGTTTGCTGCTGCACCCAAACTTCGGCAGTCGAGGCGATCGCATTGGCAACTTCCCGACTTTCATCTAAACTTTGCTGGGCTGCATCCCGCTGTTCCTGAAAACTCCCCTGCTGAGACTTAACATAAGATATTTCAATCTCAATTTGCTCCAAACTTTGCTTAAATTGCCGAACTTCTTCCTCGGTTTGTGCTATACTAGCCGCCATTTGCCCAGCAGTTTTTTCCAAATCCTGTTTGCGGTTTTGCAGTTGCCGCCGTTCCGCTTCCTGAGTGGCAATCGTCGCTTGCAAAGCCAACAATTCTGACTCTCCCAAAGCTTTAACGCGGGCATTCAGCGCGTCAAGTTCGGCGGTTGCTTCTTGAATTTGGGTGCTAATTGCTTGCAGTTGTTCGGTGAGAGATGCAGAAGTGCGATCGCCCGTTTCGATTTGTTCTCGCAGTTTCCATTCTTGCTGCTGCAATTGCCGGAATTTCAGCACAATTTCCCACTGCGACTTTTCTTGAAATTCCGCCCGCAATTTTTGATATTTTTCCGCTTTTGTGCGATCGGAAGCAAGTCTATCGCGCTGAGAAATCAGCTCTTTTTCCACAATACTGCTGCGTTCTTCCACCTCCTTAACTTCATCCAACTTCTGCCTAGCTAAGGAGATTTTGCGATCGAACTGAGCCACCCCAGCCAATTCGTCAATGATTTCTCTGCGTTCCTTAGAATTCATCGAAATAATGCTCGTCACGTCTCCTTGCAGGACGACGTTATAGCCTTCGGGATAAATTCGCAAGCGGTTGAGTTGTTCGTGAAGTTGAGTCAGCGTGCAAGGTTGACCGTTAATGTAATAAGTTGAAGTGTAAGTACCTTGGCGAGTTACCCGAAGTTTGCGCGTCACACTCCACTCATCCGATTTTGGATTTTGGATTTTGGATTTTGGATTGGTAGCGAGTAGTTGTCCGTTGTTGTCTTGAGTTGCTGCGATTTCAATCTCTTCTACGTCTTCAACAGATAACTCATCCGATTTTGGATTTTGGATTTTGGATTTTCGATTGACAGGAGATGATTTCCCGTTATTGTCTTGAGTTTCGGCAGTTTCTATCCCTTCGGCTTCTTCAACAGATAGAGGCGATTCTTGATTGACAGAAGATGATTGTCCGTTGTTGTCTTGAGTTTGGGCAGTTTCTATCCCTTCGACTTCTTCTGCTGCAACAGATAACTCATCTGCTGCATTTTCATCCTCATCTTCATCCTGGGCGAACCATTCCTCCCCCACATCTTCCAGCGCAAAAGTCGCAGTCACGCTAGCTTCGATCGTACCGCGTTTGTTTTGGGCGCTGTTGACCAAATCCGGCAAACGTTCAGCCCGCATTCCCTTAGAACTCGAAAGTCCGAGACAAAACAACAAAGCGTCGAGGATGTTGGACTTCCCAGAACCGTTGGGCCCGGAAACCACAGTAAAACCGGGCAGCACGGGAATGGCCGTCGTGCCGCCAAAAGATTTAAAGTTAGTCAGTTCGATCCGTTTAATGTGAACCATATGCTAGGAGTAGCTTTGGCTCTAGGTTGTTGTCACAGGGTAGCACAGGCAATGGGGCGATCGACAATGTGTTAACTTTCTGGCATTGTCGATCGAACCGATATCTTACACCTTTTTGACATACCCCAGCCTAAAGGCATGGGGATTCTTTCTTCGCAGGGATTCCGACGAATTTACCCTCAGAAAGCATCTTGACCGTATGCCCTACGGCTGCAAGTCCTCTAATTAGAACTACTTGAGCTGCTGCAACATCTCTATCTGTCGTATAGGCACAATTTGAGCATGAATGAGTACGTTCTGAGAGCTGCTTCTTACCAGTTTCTGTTAGACAGTTGGGACAAGTTTGGCTTGTTTTATTGGCGTTTACCTTCTGAAAGTACACGCCATATTTCAGACAAGTCTGCTCTAGAATCCTGAAGAATTGTCCCCAAGATGCGTCTAGGCAATGTTTCCCTAACATTCCCCTAGAGAGCATGATTAGATTCAGATCCTCAACGAAAATCATCCCCACATCTTTACTGATTTGATGAGATAATTTACGATGCCACTCTTTTCGACAGTTAGTAACGTACTCATGCAATAAAGCGACTTTCTTCTGAGCTTTACGCCAATTGTTCGAGCCTATTTTTTTTCTACTTACACTTTTTTGCAGCAATTTAAGCTTGCGTTCTGCATCTATGAAAAACTTTTGGCGTTTGACTAAAAGACCGTTAGAAGTTGCTATGAAATTAGTTAATCCAATATCGATACCGATACCTTCACCGTGAGGCATTAGATCGGGCACTGAAACGTCCCATTGTAGGGTTAACATCACGTACCAACCGCTAACCCTACGAACTACCCTTGCTTGCTTAATCGTTGCGCCATCAGGAATAGGACGTGATTGGTGAAACTTGACTAAACCAATTTTAGGGAGCTTGACCGCTTGATTCTGAACCAGCTCAACCCCCAATTGTGGGAACACAAACGAGCGCATATTCCCGGCTTTTTTGAAGCGGGGAAAACCATGTTTTTGCTCCCACATACTCACGAAAGCTTTTTCAAGTCTTTTTAATGTCTGCTGTAGGACGTGTACGGCAACGGCAGACAAAGCAGGTATATTTGCTCTAGCTGTAGTTAAGCTTTTGCATTGGCTCGCATAAGTGGGTCGCTTCGTTTCGGCCCCAATGATAAATTCAGACCGGATAGAGCAAGCGTTAATTTGACAACTACGAGACTGAAACCAATGCTTACGCTCTGCCAATGCGTAATTATAAACGCGACGGCATTGTTCTAGCCAATTTTCAAATATTTCTATTTGTCTTGTCGTTGGCTTGAGTTTAAATTCGTAGGTTAAATGAAACATTTGCTCTATCCTCATACCTAATTATACCAGAGCTGTGAGCAAACGTCCAGATGCTTTTTCAAGAAATACAATTAAAGCCGTCCGCTGAAGAAGGGGCTTGTACCCAAATTTTCGGTCAACAACCGAGTCCGCTTTTACTTAAAAAGATCGTTGACAAAGTTACAACATCTGCGCTCTGAGCGAGCGCTACAAATTAACGTAAATTTTGATACAGATAACTCTCGGAGACTCGATCGACATTATTTGTGCGAGTAAACCTGAAAACCTTGCGGCGTATGAGTAGTAGCAAATATAATTCCGGGAATTCCTAATGTTACCCCTAGACATATAAAAACTTTCCGGTAAAATCGAACCAAAATTAATAATGTATAAAGTAACGAAGCGCATTATGGAGGGCAAACCCATTACACCAGCTCAGAACTCATCTAACCTGCCAGCTTCCCCTGAAAGCGACGAACAACAAGTATTACAAATTTGGGGTCGCGAACCCCTTAAAGGACACGTCAAAATCAGCGGCGCCAAAAACTCGGCCTTAGTAGTCATGGCAGGAGCCCTGCTATGCCCAGAGGATTGCCGTCTCCGCAACGTTCCTGGTCTAGTCGATGTCGCCCGCATGGGGCAAATTCTCTCGGCTGTAGGAGTCAAATTACAGCAAAACGGGGACGTTTTAGACATCAACGCCAGCCACCTCATAGACGCTCAAGCCCCCTACGAATTAGTCAGCCAACTGCGGGCGAGCTTCTTCATCATCGGGCCGCTGGTAGCGCGTTTGGGATTTGCCAAAGTGCCCTTGCCGGGTGGGTGCGCCATCGGTGCCCGACCCGTTGAACTCCACGTTCGGGGTCTGCAAGCGCTCGGGGCCGAAGTCCACATCGACCACGGCACTGTTCACGCTTACGTCAAAGGGCCAAACCGCCGCCTGAAAGGAGCCAAAATTTATTTGGACTACCCCAGCGTCGGCGCAACTGAAACTTTGATGATGGCGGCGACTCTGGCTGAAGGAGAAACCGTGATTGAAAATGCGGCTCAAGAGCCGGAAGTTGCAGATTTGGCGAATTTCTGCCGCGCTATGGGAGCAAAAATTCAAGGGGCTGGCACGAATACGATCGTCATTTCGGGAGTTCCCAAGCTGCACGCGGTAGACTATTCAATTATTCCCGATCGCATTGAAGCCGGAACATTTTTAGTAGCCGGAGCTATCACTCACTCGGAAATCAGTTTGTCGCCGGTAATTCCTGACCACCTGACCGCAGTCATTGCCAAATTGCAGACAATTGGGGCGAAAATTATTGCAGAATCCCCCGACATTTTGCGGATAGTTCCCGGCCAAACTCACTCGGCCACAGACATCGAAACTCTGCCTTATCCCGGTTTCCCCACAGATATGCAAGCTCAGTTTATGGCTTTGCTGACGCTGAGCGAAGGCGACAGCTTGATCAAAGAAACCGTGTTTGAGAATCGCTTGCGCCACGTAGCAGAGCTCAACCGCATGGGCGCCGACATTCGCCTTAAAGGCAATGTCGCGATTGTGCGGGGAGTGTCGCGGCTGTCGGGCGCGCCTGTAGTGGCAACAGATTTGCGGGCTTCGGCGGCGTTAGTGCTAGCGGGACTTGCAGCCGATGGTGTCACCACCATCAGCAGCTTGCAGCATTTAGACCGCGGCTACGAGCAGTTAGAGGTGAAACTGCAAAAATTGGGAGCTAAGTTGCGACGGGTCAAAGAGGGTACAGACCCGGCGACTGCTGAGGCTCCTGTCAATCCCGTGCGATCGGGTTTAAACTGTTAATTAGTCAGTTAACCGTTGACTGTTGACTGTTGACGGTTAACTGTTGACGGTTGACCGTTGACTGTTAACTGTTGACTAATGAATAATCACTACAATGTCGAACATACCGCTCATCGGTTTAAAAGCAGACCAGTTTCGCCACCCGCTAGACTTGGAAGCCACCAGCGCTCTTAAACAACTGCCCGGCCTGGATTTGATCGTGCGGCAGTTGCTGGGACAACTTGGCGAACAGTTTTTCATGCTGGAAAATCTGGCTTCCAGCGTCCAAGTCGGCGAAAATCAATTGCCCCACCTGCATCAATTGCTGGTCGATGCGTGCAAAACTCTGGATTTGGAGGTGCCACAGCTTTATGTCCGCCAGCATCCGATGCCGAATGCTTACACCTTTGCGATGCGGGGAAAACAGCCTTTTGTGGTGATGCACACTTCTCTGATTGATTTGCTCACAGATGAGGAAGTTAAGGCCGTAATCGCTCACGAGTTGGGGCATTTGAAGTGCGAGCATGGAGTTTACCTGACTCTGGCTAATTTAATTGTGTTGGCGGCCGGTCAAATTTCGCCTGTGGGAACCGTGCTGGCGCAGGGTTTGCAGGCGCAAATGTTGGAATGGTTGCGGTGTGCCGAATTTACGTGCGATCGCGCCGCCTTGCTCGCCACCCAAGACCCAAGAGTGGTAGCATCGGTGCTGATGAAGCTGGCCGGAGGTTCGCCGACTTTAGCTCCCAAACTGAATGTCGATGCGTTTTTGGCGCAGGCCCGGGCCTACGACGACCTCAGCAGCACTCAACTCGGAGATATGCTCAAACAAGCTCAGACGGCTCAGTTGTCCCATCCTGTACCAGTATTGCGTGCCAGAGAGATCGATCGCTGGGCAAGTTCAAAAGATTATGAATCTTTGCTTGCAGGAAATCGATCGGTGTGTTATGATGGTGAAACGAAAAAGGGCGGGTGGCGAAATTGGTAGACGCATCAGACTCAAAATCTGACACCGAAAGGTATGAGAGTTCGATTCTCTCCCCGCCCACTGCTAAAAAAGCTAGTGATGTATTAATAAAGAACTGTGTGCTAGGTAGCCCAGTAGCTCCAAGTGCATATCTCATCACTTGATATCCCCCTTGCTGGTGGCTGTGGTTGGTAGCCGAGTATTTTCCGAACTTCAGTTGAAATAACTCATGACCAACCGCACTATTACTTTCATCTGCTTTTTTCTGTAATAAAAACAGAAAGAGATGAGTAATGAGGCAAGCAATGTACCTTCTTTGGATTTAGCTATCGTTCCAGGCACAGTTTATATCCAAGATTGTGTCTGGAATCAGTTAAGTAAACTGTATACTCTTGATTTAGCCACAGGTAAAGCAACATTCATCGGTGAGATGATTACACAAGTGTATGATATTGCCTTTGTTGATTCACAACTCTATGGCAGGGAGCGAGTACGAACTCGATAAAATGCTCGTTGCTGCTGACTTCGCACCACTGAAAGATGAGAAAGATGTATCCGCTCAATAATTCGGGGCGGAGTACCCACTCAGGAACGATTTTGCGTCATTTGAGGTGCATCGTTGAGCGATTTACCCCGGATTATTGAGCGGATACAGAGAGATGTTACGCTTTATTACTAAAAAAAAAATTATCTACCCTTCTAGATAGACTAATAGTCATCCCCGGAGCGGTCAAAGTTGCGACCAATTCTAGCAGATGCTGAGTTTATCAGCATTAAGGGAAATACCGTCATCAGCAACCTCGATTATGATTTCTTAACTGTTTGGCAAAACAAGTCTAATAGCAGATATCACATTAAGTGATTACCAAAAACTGAATGTAGACGAGTTTTTGGCGCAGGCGCGAGCCTACGACGATCTCAGCACCACTCAACTCGGAGATATGCTCAAACAAGCTCAGACGGCTCAGTTGTCGCATCCTGTACCAGTATTGCTGGCCAGAGAGAGCGATCGCTGGGCAAGTTCAAAAGATAAAGATGAGTAATCAAGCAAGCAATATACCTTCTGTGGATTTAGCTATCGTTCCAGGCACAGTTTATATCCAGGATTGTGTCTCAAATCAGTTAAGTAAACTGTATACTCTTGATTTAGCCACAGGTAAAGCAACATTCATCGGTGAGATCATTACAGAAGTGTATGATATTGCCTTTGTTGATTCACAACTCTATGGCATTGAGCAAGAAGGCGGCACAACGCAGCTCGTAAAAATTGACATCAAAACGGGCGATACGATTGTCATTGGGGATACGGGCTTTGCTACAGCAGGCTTGGCTTATAATGCCCAACGTCAAACCCTTTATGCCAGCACAGCTAAACAACTGATTGCCCTTGATATCAAAACAGGAAAAGGTACACCAGTAGCTACCGTAGCTAATAAAGACTACAACTGTGGCGAAGTTGCCTTTGATAGCCATGGCATAGCATATATCACATTAATTGGCTACCAAAAAAAGAAATTACTTGCTAGATGCAATCTCGATACTAGCGAAGTTAAAACTATTGGTGATACTGGATTTCCTGGTATTGGCAGTATGGAATTTGTTGGTAATGTCCTTTATGGCGTTACCGGCAGATTTTTTAACTTGGGAAAAGACGGTCAATTAATCCGCATTAATACCAAGACAGGTAAAGGCACATTAGTGGCTCAAACCAAGCCTAGCGGTCGTTGGGCAGGAATTGCGGTTTATCAACCAGCAGCAGAAGTGAGCGAAATCATCACTTCAAAAGTTAACACTGAAACTACACAAGCTCCACAAACAACAACTACAAAGGGTGAGGAAACTATGAAACTGTTAACGATTGATACCAAAGAAAACTGTTACGTTATCAATACCGCTCAGATGAATAGCTTGCAACAAAATGTTGCTAAGTCTCTGACATTAGACAAAGGAACTTTTGATATCCAAATTACCAGTGGTAGCTACAGTTATAGTGCCGACAATACCGTCGGTGAGCCTTTTGTATTTCTCTGGATTTATGGACTTGATGGCAGTACCTTTATCAACACAAAGACAGGTGTTGAGACAGGTGGAACTTGGGCAACTTTAAACGGCTATAACGACAAATTGCAGTTAGATATCAAAGAAAAAGCTGTAGTCTGTGCTTTATTCTTTGATACCTATAGTGCTGATAATCAAGGAGAAGTCACTGTTTCCATCACGGGCAATCAACAGTTTAATCCCCAAACTTTAACCGTTGATAGCAAGAGAAACTGCTATTCCCTTGATGGCAATTATCTCTCAACTCTTAAAAAAGCAAATGCTAATTCTATCGAGTTAGCTGCTGGGAACTATCGCGTCAAGATTCGGGAAAGCAATGCCACTTATGGAGCAGAAGCAAAAAATTTCCAATTAGAACCTTGGGCGTTACTGTTGATTGAAGGGGGAAAATTTATCTCCAAGTTGACAGAAATTGAACTTAGCGAAAGTTGGTGTTCCTTAAATGGCTTCAAAGATGAAGTTATTTTTGAAGTCAAACAAAAAACAACCCTCTCCGGCTTCTTTTTTGATACATACATAGAAGATAACGAAGGGCAAGTTGTTTTAGAAATCAATAACATCAGTGATGTAGAATTAGACCAAGAAAAGGCCAAACAAAAACCTGGTACGGGCAGCAGCGGAAGCACTGTTAGTGTAGTGGGTGGTGGTAGCACAAGTAGCTCGGGTGGTACAAGTAGCTCGGGTGGTACAAGT